>JAYRUZ010000181.1:0-4247 GCA_041918795.1 Azonexus sp.
CCGGCGCAGGCAGCGATGTCGGCCGGATGCATGCGGCTCCACACCATCAGGCGCGGGGCCAGCTGCAGATCGGCGACGGCGCGGATCGATTCGCGCTCCTCTTCGCCCATGGCCGGAATGCCGACTTCCAGTTCCGGCACGCCGATGGCCGCCAGGTGACGGGCGATGGCCAGTTTTTCGTCGAGCGAGAAGGCAACCCCGGCCGACTGCTCGCCGTCGCGTAGCGTCGTGTCGTTGATGGTGACGAATGGGGTTGGGCTCATGACATTCTCCTCGCTACCTCTCTAGCAAGGGTGGTGCCAAGATTCAAGTTATTGATTTATAAGTTTTAATTTGCCTTGCTCTTACCCGCTGTCGTGATTGTGTCGGGTATGCGACAAGTTCGCGGCCGACTTGCACTGCTGCGGTGCACCGGCCAAAAAGGGCAAAAATCAGCTCGTGCCGGATTCGGCCTCGATCTTCTGCAGCCATTTGAGCAGCGTGGCGAACAGCACTTCCGGATCGACCGGCTTGGCGACGAAATCGTTCATGCCGGCCTCCAGGCAGGCTGCACGGTCCTCGGCGAAGGCATTGGCGGTCAGCGCCAGAATCGGAATGCTGCCCCCGGCGGGCAGGGCACGGATGCGCCGTGTTGCCTCCAGCCCATCCATGCCCGGCATCTGCATGTCCATCAGGATCAGGTCGTAGGCCGTATGGGGTGCCATCGCCACGGCTTGCCGGCCGTCTTCGGCATATTCGACGTGCAGGCCGACTTCGGCCAGCAGGCTCTGCGTGATTTCGCGGTTGATCGCCTCGTCCTCGACCAACAGGATGCGCCGGCCGGGATAGCGGGTGCGCAGCAGCGTCTCGGCCGGCATGTCGGCAACCGGTTGCGGCTCGGCGCTGGCGGCTCCCTGCGTCGTTTTCAGCGTGACGGTGAACCAGAAGCGGCTGCCGACGCCGGGCTCGCTGTCGGCGCCGGCAGTGCCGCCCATCAGTTCGGCCAGCTTGCGGGTGATGGCCAGGCCGAGGCCGGTGCCGCCGTATTTGCGGGTCGTCGTGTTATCGGCCTGCTCGAAGGAATGGAACAGCCGGGGCAGGAGGTCCGGCGCGATGCCGATGCCGCTATCCTCGACCTCGAAGCGCAGGCGCAGGGCTTCGTCGCGTTTTTCGTCGACCAGGACACGCAGGCTGATCCCGCCGTGCTCGGTGAATTTGATCGCGTTGCTGGCGTAGTTGAGCAGCGCCTGCTGAATGCGCGTGCCGTCGCCGAGCAGGGCTGGCAGCGCGGCGTGCGGCTCGATGGTGAAGGCCAGCCCCTTGGCGGCCGCGCGGTCGTGCAGGATGGAGACGACATTGCCGAGCAGGCTGTCGATGTGAATTTCATTTTCCTCGAGCGTCAGCTTGCCGGCCTCGATTTTCGACAGGTCGAGAATGGCGTTGATGATGTCGAGCAAATGCGAGCCGGCCGCTTCCAGCTTGTCCAGGCGCACCGACTGTTCGCCGGAGAGGCCGGCGCGGCGGATCAGGTGGGCCATGCCGGTGATGGCGTTGAGCGGCGTGCGGATCTCGTGCGACATGTTGGCCAGGAAGGTGCTCTTTGCCACATTGGCCGCCTCGGCTGCAGCCTTGGCTTCGCTCAAGGCCCGCGTCCGTTCATCGACCAGCTTTTCCAGGTTGATCCGGTAGTCGTTCAGTTCGTCGACGATGGCTTTCTGTTCGGATATGTCGACGCAGAAGCCGATGTAGCCGAGGAAGTTGCCATTGCTGTCGTAGCGCGGGTTGCCGTCGTCGCGTATCCAGCGGTAGAGGCCGTCGGCGCGGCGCAGGCGATAAACCATGCTGAACGGCATGCGGTGATTGAAGGCATTTTCGTATACGCGGATGCAGTGCAGAAGGTCGTCGGCATGCACGCCATCCACCCAGCCGTTGCCGAGCTCCTGCGCCAGTGGACGGCCGGTGAAGCGCAACCAGGGCTCGTTGAAGTAATCGCAGCCCATGCTCAGGTCGGAAGTCCAGATCAGGACGCTGCCGCTGTTGGCCAGATTGCGGAAATGTTGTTCGCTTTCGCGCAACAAGGCTTCGGTACGCAGGCGTTCGGTGATGTCCTGCAGGCTGAACTGCATCAGGTTGCGGCCCAGGTGGGTAAAGGACATCAGATTGACTTCGGCATCCCATTCCCTGCCGTCGGGACGGCGGTGGCGCCAGATGAAAACCATCGAGCCCAGCGCCCGGGCCTGCGCCAGTTTTTCGGCCGCGACAACGTCCGAGGGACGGCCATCGTACTGGGTGGTCGCCGAGACCTCGCCCGGATTGAGACCGAGAACCTGCTCGGTCTCCTGGTAGCCATAGATGTTTGCCGCGGCCCGGTTGCAATCGATGTAGCGCCCGCTGTCGGGATCGAGCACAACCAGCGGAATGCGCGATTCGGCGAAAAGCACCTTGTTGTAGCTTTCGCTTTCACCCAGGCGGGCCTGGGCGATCTTCAGATCGGTGATCTGTTCGCGCAGGCGGGCCTCCTGAGCGTCGAGCTTGGCCTGGTTCTGCTCCAGCAGGTTGCGCATGGTTTCATGGGCCGCCGCCAGATCGCGAATTTCACTGATCTTGGTCTCGATCGGGCCGCTCTCGGCAAAGTTCAGGCGACCGACGCGCTGGCTCGCTGCGGCCAGCGTTTCCAGCGGCTCGGCCAGGCGTCGCGCCTGGCGGTTGGCGTACACGATGCCGGCGGCCATCATCAGGCCCAGGCTGAGCACCCAGAGCATCAGCAACGAAGCCCAGCCGGGCGAAAAATCGCTGACCGGGGCCAGGGTCATGACCCACAGTTGCTGCTGGCCGAGCTTGTAGGGCGTGATGCGGGCCAGCCAGGAGGCATGGCCGGAGCGATAGGCAATGACCGCGGATTGCCCTTGCCAGGCGGCCAGGGCGTCGTCGACCGCCGGCATCTGTAGCTGCGTTACCGGCGACAGAATCTTCTCCAGCCAAAGCTTCGGGTCGTACCCGACGGGCGCGCTCGGCAAGCCGAGCACCCGTCGGTCGGCCGTCAGAATCAGGGCCAGTCCATGCTTGCCGAGGTTGGCGCCGGCCGTCGTCGAACTCAGGTCGCGCAACATCAGGTCGACGCCGACGATCAGATCCTTGCTCCGTGCATTCGGAACATGGATGGCCGCCGTGATGCCCGGGTCGCCGGTGGTGAAGAAGGCGTAGGGCGCGGTCCATTGCACCCGCGTCCTGTCCTGCTGGGCGTAGCGATACCAGGCGCGCTGGCGCGGGTCGTAGTCGAGCGTCTTGTCGTAGGTGCTCGTCTTGCCGTCGGGCGATTCCTCGATCATGCGATGCTGCTTGCCGTGGCGCTCCAGATCGGTCAGGCGATTCAGCCAGCTACCGTCCTCGCGCTGCATCAGCATCCAGCCCAGGCCGTCGCCGGTACCGCCGACGGCCGACGTGGCCAGTGGTTGGGTCGTCAGCAGCGGGCGGAAAAAGCGATTGAAATTGTCGGCTGAATCGGCCACCGGCGGATTGGCGGTGAACCACTCCCGGGCCATGGTCAGCAAGCGTTCGGTTGGCTCGAAAACCTGATCGAGACGGGCTTCGACCTTGGTTGCCGCGCTGCTGAAGCGGCTTTCGGCGATGCGCTCGACCATCGGCTGCAGGCCGAACAGGAAGAAGAGGGTAGCGGAGAGCAGCAAAGCCAGCGCGATCAACGCGAGTGCCCGGCGCCGCAAAATCCTCCTTAGCGGCAAAGCGTCTGCTTGGCCTCGTGGCATGCACCCTCTCCAATTTGTTTGGCATTTATTCTCTCATTTTAGATATTTCTGATCGATTTGCGAACGAAAAAAAGCGCCCCGGAATTGCTTCCGGGGCGAACCGAGGTTGCTGCAGAGAGAGACGGTTTCCGCTGGGTGGCTTGCTCCACCCGCGTAGTTGATCAGGCGTAGGTCGGCGCGAAGCTTTCCTGCGGGTTGGCCGACGGGCCGTTGGCGCCCCAGTAGGGCGACAGCTTGCGCAGTTGCTCGATGATCGGCGGCACGGCAGCGATGACGCGGTCGATTTCTTCCTCGGTGTTATAGACCGAGAGCGAGAAGCGGATCGTGCCGTGCGCGGCGGTGTAGGGAATGCCCATGGCGCGCATGACGTGCGACGGTTCGAGCGAGCCGGAAGTGCAGGCCGAGCCGGAGCTGGCGGCGATGCCCATCTTGTTCAAGAGCAGCAGGATGGCCTCGCCCTCGATGTATTCGAAAGCGATGTTGCTGGTGTTGGGCAGGCGGTTG
>JAYRUZ010000182.1:0-4190 GCA_041918795.1 Azonexus sp.
CATTTCACCGAGCAGGCGGGCGACCGTCGGCTGGTAATCGCGGCCGGCCTGCATCTGCTGCCAGGTATCGCCGAGATGGACGACGGCGCCCCGGATGTCGAGGTGCTCGAACAGGAAGCGGCGAACGAAGCTGTCGCTCATTTCAGTTGCTCCGCGTAGGTGTCCGGGGTGAAGCCGACCAGCAGCTTGTCGCCGGCGTCGAGCACCGGGCGCTTGATCAGCGACGGATACTGGGCCATCAATTTCAGTGCTTTGGCCTCGTCCACCGCAGACCGCTCCTCGTCGCTCAGCTTCTTCCACATCAGGCCGCGCGTATTGAGCAGCTTTTCCCAGCCGGCCTGGCGGTTCCAGTCGGGCAGGTGGCTTTCCGCCACGCCGGCTTTCTTGTAATCGATGAATTCGTAGGCCACACCGTTGGCTTCGAGCCAGGCGAAGGCTTTCTTCATGGTGTCGCAGTTCTTGATGCCGTAGACCTTGATCATTGCGCTTCCTCAACGATAAACGGGGGCCGCCGGCCCCCGTGTTGGATTCTGGTGCGGTGCGGAAAGTTTAGCCGCGGACCGACTCCGGCAGATGGCCCTGGATGACCCCGAGCAGCGGGGCGAAGACCTTGGGCGTGCCGGCGATCACGTTGCCGGTTTCCAGGTAGCTGTTTTCGCCGCGCAGATCGCTGATCAGGCCACCTGCCTCGGAAATGAGCAGGGCGCCGGCAGCAATATCCCAGGGTGCCAGACCGAATTCCCAGAAACCGTCGTAACGACCGCAGGCGACATAGGCAAGGTCGAGCGAGGCGGCGCCCGGACGACGCATGCCGGCAGTTTTCTGGGTCAGTTCCTTGAAGATTGCCAGGTAAGTATCGACGTGGTTGAACACGCGGTACGGGAAGCCGGTGCCGAGCAGGGCGTCCTGCAGTTTGGTGCGGCGCGACACGCGGATGCGACGCTCGTTCAGGAAGGCGCCGGCACCCTTGGAGGCGGTGAACAGCTCATTGCGGTTCGGATCGAAGACCACCGCCTGTTCGACCACGCCATTCTTGGTCAGGGCGATGGAAATGGCGTAGTGCGGCATGCCGTGGATGAAGTTGGTCGTGCCGTCGAGCGGATCGATGATCCACTGGTACTCGCTTTCGCGATTGCCCTTGCCGGCGGTCTCGCCGGACTCCTCTGCTAGAATGCCGTAGCCCGGATAGGCCTCGCGCAGGGTTTCGATGATGGCGGCTTCGGCGGCCTGATCGACTTCGGTGACGAAATCGTTCGGTTGCTTGGTGGCGACCTTGAGCGAGTCGAGGTCGTTCGAGGCGCGATTGATGATCTGGCCGGCGCGGCGCGCCGCCTTGATGGCGATATTCAGGGCTGGATGCATGGCTTTAAAGAGCGATCGGGTGGCCGTGGACCACCCGATACAAAATTTCAAAACACGAATTTTACACTATGAACCCCGAACTCCTGCTGTCGCGTATCCGAGTTGTGCTCTGTCGCCCCAGCCATCCCGGAAATATCGGCGCCGCAGCGCGTGCCATGAAGACCATGGGCCTCTCCAATCTGTACCTGGTGCAGCCCAGGCAGTTTCCCGATCCGGAGGCCGATACGCGAGCGACCGGTGCGGTGGACCTGCTGCAACGGGCAAAAATCACCGACAGCCTGCCGGAGGCGCTGGCTGGCGCTACCTATGCGGTGGCCATGTCGGCCCGGCAACGCGATCTCGGCCCGGTCGTCGGCTCGCCACGCGACACGGTGCGCGAGTTGCTCGTAGCTGCAGAGCATGGCGAGGTGGCGCTGGTGTTCGGCAACGAAACGCATGGTCTGAGCAATGAGGAGGTGCTGTATTGCCAGGCGGCGGTGAGTATTCCGACCAATCCGGATTTCAGTTCCTTGAACCTCGGCTCAGCCGTGCAGGTGATGTGCTACGAATGCCGCATGTCGGCCTTCGCCGGCAAACCACCGAGCCTCGAGCAGGGCGTGACACCATTCGCCTCGGCCCCGGCAGCGCACGATGAGGTGGAGGGATTCTACGGTCACCTGGAAAAGGTGATGACCGATACGGGTTTCTTCAATCCGGTCCAGCCCGGAAGGCTGTTGCCGAAATTGCGCCGCCTGTTCGGGCGCATTCGGCTGGAAAAGGATGAGATCAACATCCTGCGCGGCATCCTGTCGGCGACGCAGGTGCGCACCGGGCACGGCCGCAAGGACTAAAGGCCCCTGGCTTCAGGCGAAGCTGCTGCGCATCTCGGCGGCGAGGGCCTCGATTTCTGGACGCAGATGGCCGTACTTCTCCTCGATGGCCTTGATTTCGCCAACATCGCTGGTGCCTGGTTGTTCCTGGGCCAGCCATTCAAAATGTCCGCCGCACAGCATGTTGGCGATATAGACGACGTCGGTCAGCGTACGCACCGGCGTTGGCAGCGGGCGGATACGGTCGTGGTCGGATGCCGATTCGACGATTTCCTCGGGTAGGCCGATGGCGGCAAGCAGGGCGACGCCGATGCTTTCGTGCCATTGGAGAATCAGGTAGCGGACGCTGTCCGGCCGGGTCCGCAGTTCCTCGTATTGGGTGGCCCGATACAGCATGTAGAAAGCGCCCAGGTCGTGCAGCAAGCCGGCCAGCATGGCTTCGTCGCGATTTATACGGGGAGCTTCGGCAGCAATGATCCGGGCCGCGGCGGCGGCGTTGATCGTGTGTTCCCAGAGTTTGGTCGATAGTTCCGAGAAATCGGCCATCCCCTTGGCCCGCATCAATTGCGTCATCACCACGCTCATTGCGGTGGTGCGCACGGTATTGATGCCGAGGCGGGTGATTGCGCTTTTCAGATCGACGATCTGGTTGCCTTGCGGGTTGAAGGCGGTCGAATTGGCCAAGTGCAGGAGTTTCGCGCTGACCAGCGGTTCCAGTGATACTGCCGCGGCGATTCCGGCCATGCTCTGGTTAGGGTCGTTCAGTACCTTGCGCAAACGCAGGATGACGTCGAAATGGGTCGGAAAGACGACTTCGCCCGCCAGTTCCTCGGCGATATCCTCCAGCATCTGGAAACGCTGGGCTTTCAGGTCGTCGCCGGTCTTGTCGGCATCCTTCCGTTCGGGCGTATTCATTTCTTGCTTCCTTCAACGAAAAGGCCCCGCACATTCGGCGGGGCCTTTCTGAAACGACTGGTGGGTGCTGACGGGGTCGAACCGCCGACATTCGCCTTGTAAGGGCGACGCTCTACCAACTGAGCTAAGCACCCGGGTGATTCTTAGTTGCAGGCGTCCTTCAGGCCCTTGCCGGCGCGGAATTTCGGCGACTTGGCAGCCTTGATTTCCAGCGTCTTGCCGGTGCGCGGGTTGCGGCCGGTACGGGCAGCGCGCTCACCAACGTAGAAGGTGCCGAAACCGATCAGGCTGACGTCGTCGCCCTTGGCCAGAGCGCCCTTGATGGCATCAACGGCGGCATCCAGTGCGCGACCGGCGGCAGCCTTGGAGATGTCGGCAGAAGCGGCGATCTGATCGATCAGTTCAGTCTTGTTCATATTTAAGTCCCCTAACGGTTAGGTTTATCGGTGGTTAAAGCCTTGGAGGACGGAATTATCCCTCGCGAAATCCTTGTGTCAAGCGGATTCTGGCGGGGTGAGCAGGGTGTTTTTGCCAGGTTGGGGATGCTGTTGCCAAGACAACAGCATCCTTCCCTTTTAAATCAATGAGTAAGCAGGGTGCCGGCCGCACCGGCCTCGGTCGTGCCCTGAACGCCAGCCTTGTCCTCGGCGGAGTCGGGCAGGGCCTCGGGCTTGCGCTCCAGTGCGCGTTCGAGCACCTGATCGATCCACTTGACCGGCACGATCTCGATGCGGTTCTTGATGTTGTCCGGCATGTCCGTCAGATCCTTGACGTTTTCCTCCGGGATCAAGGCCGTCTTCAAGCCGCCACGCACGGCCGCCAGAAGTTTTTCCTTGAGGCCGCCGATGGCCAGTACTTCGCCGCGCAACGTGATCTCACCCGTCATGCAGACGTCGCAGCGGACCGGAATGCCGGTGTAGGAAGAAACCAGTGCCGTGGTCATGGCGATGCCGGCAGAAGGGCCATCCTTCGGGGTAGCGCCTTCCGGCACGTGGATATGGATGTCGGTCTTCTCGAAAATTTCGTCCTTGATTCCCAGGCGACGGGCGCGGGCGCGAACTACCGAGCGAGCAGCTTCGACCGATTCCTTCATGACGTCGCCGA
>JAYRUZ010000183.1:0-4119 GCA_041918795.1 Azonexus sp.
TCGCCGAATTTGATTTCGTCGGTGACCACGGTGTCGTTCTCGTTGATGATCGGCACGACGCCGAGATCAAGTAGCGTGGTCAGTGTCGAGCGGGCATTCAGATAGCGTTTGCGGTCAGCCAGATCGTCATGGGTGAGAAGAATCTGTGCCGTGACGAGGCCGTATTGGCTAAAGGCATGTTCGTAGGCTTCGACCAGGCCGGCCTGCCCAATGGCGGCGGCGGCCTGTTTCTCGTGCACGGTGGCGGGGCGGCGGTCCCAGCCCAGGCGCTGGATGCCACAGGCAACTGCGCCGGAGGAGACGAGAACGACTTCCTTGCCTGCGCTGCGCAATTGACTGATCTGCCGGGCCCAATCGGAAATGGCGGCGAGATCCAGCCCGGTCCCGTTATTGGTGACGAGTGCCGAGCCAACCTTGACGACGAAGCGCTTGGCGGTGGCGAGGCGGGTGGTGCTCATTCTTCTTCCGTCGGCAGACCGTCTTCGGCTTCAATTTCTTCCGGGGTGTCATCGTCCATCTGGACATCCGGAATGGCCAGTTTTTCCAGTGCTTCGTGCAGAGCGAAGATGAGCGGCCGGGTGCCTTCGCCGCTGATCGCGGTGATCGGGAAAACCGGGCCGTCGTAGCTGGTGGCTTCCTTGTAGGCCTTCAGGAACTCGGCAATCTTCTCCTCGCGTTCTTCTTCGGGGATCAGATCGAGCTTGTTGAGGACCAGCCAGCGCGGTTTGGCGACGAGTGCCGGGTCGTGCTTGGCGAGTTCGTCGACGATGGCCTTGGCGTCATGGACGGGGTCGGCGCCCGGGTCCATCGGTGCCAAATCGACCAGATGCAGCAGGATGCGCGTGCGCTGCAAGTGCTTGAGGAAGCGGATGCCCAGCCCGGCGCCATCGGCGGCGCCTTCGATCAGGCCGGGCACGTCGGCAACGACAAAGCTCTTTTCGGCATCGACCCGGACTACGCCGAGGTTCGGGTGGAGCGTGGTGAACGGATAGTCGGCGACCTTGGGACGGGCGGCTGATATGGCACGAATCAACGTGCTCTTGCCGGCATTGGGCAGGCCGAGCAGGCCGACGTCGGCCAGGACGCGCAGTTCGAGGCTGACTTCAAATTCCTCGCCCGGGTCGCCCTTGGTGCATTGGCGTGGTGCGCGGTTGGTCGAGGACTTGAAATGGGTGTTGCCGAGGCCGCCCTTGCCGCCCTTGGCGAGCAGGATTTTCTTGTCGTGCACATCGAGGTCGGCCAGCACTTGGCCGGTGTTGAGGTCGGTGACCACCGTGCCAACCGGCATGCGCAGCACGATGTCGTCGCCGCCTTTGCCATAGCAGTCGGCGCTGCCGCCGTTCTCGCCGCGCTGGCCGAGGAACTTGCGGGTATAGCGGTAATCGACCAACGTATTGATGTTGCGGTCGGCCACCACGTAGACGCTGCCGCCGCGGCCACCGTCGCCGCCGTTCGGGCCGCCCATCGGAATGTATTTTTCGCGGCGGAAGGTCGCGATGCCGTTGCCGCCGTCACCGGCCTTAACGTAGATCTTGGCTTCGTCGATGAATTTCATGTTGTTTCCTTCCCGCGTGAGCGGAGAGAGGGTTGTTCATTGCTTTGCACAGCGGCGACGAGACGCGAAGGCAAGCCGCAGACAGTATTGTTCTATACGGCAAGGCGCAGTCGACAAAGTATCGGCGCCGTTGTGCAAAGCAATAAAAAGCAAAAAGCCCTATCCGGCGGATAGGGCTTTTTCGATTCCGCCTGGCCGAATTATTCGGCGGCCGGAACGATGGTCACCGTGCGGCGCTGCTTGGCACCCTTGACGGCGAACTGGACGACGCCGTCCTTCAGTGCGAACAGGGTGTGATCCTTGCCGCAGCCGACGTTTTCGCCTGGGTGGAATTCGGTGCCGCGCTGGCGAACGATGATGTTGCCGGCGAGAACGAATTGACCGCCGTAGCGCTTGACGCCAAGACGCTTGGCTTGTGAGTCGCGGCCGTTACGTGAACTACCGCCTGCCTTTTTGTGTGCCATGTTTTAGCTCCTTGTCTGAACTTAGGCAGCGATCGAGTCGATGCGCAGTTCGGTGTAGTTCTGACGATGGCCCTGACGCTTCTGGTAATGCTTGCGACGACGCATCTTGAAGATCTTGACCTTGTCGTGGCGGCCGTGGGAAACCACGGTGCACTTGACGGTGGCGCCAGCAAGGAAGGGGGCGCCGATCTTTACCGACTCGCCTTCGCCTACCATCAGGATCTGGTCAAGGGTAACTTCTGCGCCAACGTCTGCCGGTATCTGTTCTACTTTGAGTTTTTGGCCAGCGGAAACGCGATACTGCTTGCCGCCGGTTTTTATGACCGCATACATGGGTTGGACTCCGAAAATAATACAAAGGGTGCTACAAAGAACCGCGCATTATACGGAGAAATTCCGATAAGTCAAAGGCTTTTCAATGGCTTATGGTAAACTGCCGGCCTTTTGCAAAGGAGCTATTCATGGCTGAAATCACCACGGCCTCCGGCCTGATCTACGAAGACACCGTTGACGGCGGCGGCGCCGAAGCCAAGGCCGGCGCTTTTGTCACCGTGCATTACACCGGCTGGCTGACTGACGGCAGCAAGTTCGACTCCAGCAAGGATCGCAATGATCCCTTCCAGTTTCCGCTCGGCCAGGGCCACGTGATCAAGGGTTGGGACGAAGGCGTGCAGGGCATGAAGATCGGCGGCACCCGCAAGCTGACCATCCCGGCCCATCTCGGTTACGGTGCCCGCGGCGCCGGCGGCGTCATCCCGCCGAACGCCACGCTCGTCTTCGAAGTCGAACTGCTCGACCTGCAATGAGCGATAGCGACCGCAAGGACCTGCCGCCCGCGGATCCGTGGGCGAGCTGGCGCAAGCCGGCCGCTCCTGCGGTGCACGAAGAAAAAACGGCAAAAACCGAGGCGGCCGCTGAAGGGCCCGCCGCTGCACCGGCCCCCGGCGCCGAGGCCCCCGCCGAGCCACAGCGCCCGGTCGGTACGTTGAGCGTGCGCAAGGTCGTCAAGGCCCCGGCACCGGCCAAGAGCAAGCCTCCCGCTCGCGAAGGCCGAGGTGAGCGACGTGATGAGCGTCCAGCGGGCAAGCCTTGGGAAAAATCGGGCGAGCGCAAGGGCGAACGAGCCGGCGGCGAAGGCAAGGGGAGTCGCTCTGGTGGGCGTCCCGATGGCCGCCCTGAAGCTCGCTCCGGTGCTCGTGGCGAACCGCGCGCTAGCGAGAATCCCTGGGCCAAGTCGGCAGCCGGCAAGGAGGCCAAACCGTGGGCCAAGTCCGCCGAGCGCCAGGCGGAAAATCCGTGGGCTAACGCGACGGCTCCCAAGCGTGTGAAGCGCACGGACGGGGAATGGTCGGTCGAGCAGCATGTTTCGGCTCCGCCGGCGCCGGTCAAGCCTGCTGGCGAGACGCCGAGCGGCGTTCGTTTGTCCAAGGTGATGTCCGAACGCGGCATTTGTTCGCGGCGCGAGGCCGATCTGTGGATCGAGCGCGGCTGGGTTTTCGTCGATGGCGAGCAGATCAGCGAGCTGGGTACGCGGATTGATCCGTCGGCCGAAATCACGGTGACCAAGGAAGCGGTGAAGGATCAGGCCAAGGCCGTGACCATCCTGCTGCACAAGCCGGTCGGCTATGTCTCCGGGCAGCCGGAGCCGGGTTGCACGCCGGCGGTGACGTTGATCACGCCGGAAACGCAGGTGATGCAGCCGGGCGATCTCGAATTCAAGCCGTGGATGTTGCGCGGCCTGGCCCCGGCCGGTCGCCTGGACGTCGATTCGACCGGGCTGCTGGTGCTGACCAGCGATGGTCGCGTCGCCAAGCGTCTGATCGGCGAGGATAGCGAGGCGGAAAAGGAATACCTGGTGCGCGTTTCCGGCCAGATGATCCCGGGTGGCCTCGAACTGTTGCGTCATGGTCTGGAACTCGACGGCAAGCCGTTGAAGCAGGCCTGGGTCAAGCAACTGAACGAGGACCAGCTGCACTTCATCCTGAAGGAAGGCAAGAAGCGCCAGATTCGCCGCATGTGCGAACTGGTCGGCCTCAAGGTGATTGGCCTCAAGCGCGTGCGCATCGGGCGCATTCGCCTGGGTGACCTGCCGATGGGGCA
>JAYRUZ010000184.1:0-4095 GCA_041918795.1 Azonexus sp.
GGGCATTGGGGTCGATATTGTTGGAGCGGAAGCCGGCCTTGAACAGCTTGGCCGCGGCATAGCCTTCCCACACCGTCCATTGGCCAGAGCCGAACATGGCGATATTGCGCGGGCCGCCTTCCTTCAGCGCGGCCTTGCACTTCTCTTCCATGATGTCGAAAGCCTGCTTCCAGGTGATCGGCTTGAAATCGCCGTTCTTGTCGAACTTGCCGTCCTTCATCCGGAGCATCGGGGTCTGCAGGCGATCCTTGCCGTACATGATCTTCGACAGGAAATAACCCTTGATGCAGTTCAGGCCGCGATTGACCGGCGCCTCAGGGTCACCCTGAGTGGCCACAACACGACCCTCCTTGACCCCGACCAGGACACCGCAGCCGGTACCGCAGTAACGGCAGACACCCTTGTCCCAGCGTACGCCGTCGCTGCCTTTCTGCTGTGCCATGGCCAAGCCGGGGACGGAGATGCCAGCCGTCGCCGCTGCCGCCGCAACGGCATTGCTCTTGATGAAATCACGCCGCGTCAGTTTCACTTCCATGACCTCAAGCCTCCTCATCCGGATCGGTTTCGTATTGGTGATACACCAACGATGCGGACAGAACTCCATCCAGTTGGCGGATCGCTTCGAAGGTATCGACGGTGGTGCGCTCGTTGCAGGTTTCGAGCGAAACGATCATGCGTCCATCGTCGCTGCAGGCGTGGACTTCGACGCCGGGCAAGCCATTCAGACCGGCGCGCACCCGGTCACGCATCGCCGGTTGTACCCCGACGATGAGGCTGGAAATATTGATACCCCCGGTTGCCTCCATTGCCCCACACCCAGTCAGTCTGTTGTCAGCGAAGGCAATCTACGCCCATGCAAGCGGCGCGCTTTAGCACAAATCAAAGTCCGGCAAATAACCTTATAAGCTCTGTCGTTTTGTTGACAGCGATCAAAGCCCGGTCAGTACGCTGCGGGCGTTGGCACTCGTTGCGGCGCTGATTTCGGATGGCGTCACACCGCGCAAATCGGCCAATACGGCGGCAATGCGTGGCAGTTCTGCCGGCGTGTTGCGCGCACGATTCAACCAGGCCGGCGGGATATCCGGCGCATCGGTTTCGAGGACGATGGCGTCGAGCGGCAGGGTCGACGCCAGGTTGCGAATGCGCGTCGAACCGCTGTAGGTCATGGCGCCGCCGAAGCCGAGTTTGAAGCCGAGGCGGATGAATTCGTCGGCCTGCTGGCGGCTGCCGTTGAAGGCATGGGCAATGCCACCCGGCACGCGGATGCGGCGCAGATGCTTGAGGATGGGATCGATCGCCCGCCGTACGTGCAGCAGCACAGGCAGGTCGAATTCGCGGGCCAGCTTCAGTTGCTCGACAAAATAATGCTCCTGGCGCGCAGCATCGATCTCGGGCACGAAGAAATCGAGGCCGATTTCCCCGACGGCGACCGGCCGCTCGCTTTCCAGCCAGTGGCGCAGGCTGGCCAGATCGCCAGCCGCCGCCTGCATGACGTACAGCGGATGGATGCCGTAAGCCGCGACGCAACCAGGCAATGTCCCGACCACGGTTTTTGTCGTTTTGAAGCAGTGCACCGCAGTAGCGGGCACTACCAGACGCTCGACCCCGACGGCCAGCGCCGCGGCATGCACGGCCGCCCGGTCACCGTCGAATTCGGCGGCATCCAGGTGGCAATGGGTGTCGATCAACATTTCAGAAAGGGAAAATCGAGCTCGGGTCGCTTGCCGTCGATCAGCGCGGCCAGGGCTGCGCCGGAACCGCAAGCCATGGTCCAGCCGAGCGTGCCGTGACCGGTATTCAGCCACAGGTTGCCATAGCGTGTGCGGCCAATAAAGGGCACATTGGATGGCGTCGCCGGACGCAGCCCGCACCAGAATTGCGGTTCGCCGACGAACTCCAGGCGCGGGAAAAGTTGCCGGGTTCGGGTAATCAAAGCCTGGCAGCGCACGGGGTTGAGATCGAGGTTGTAGCCGTTGAACTCCGCCGTTCCCGCCACCCGCAAACGATTGCCCAGGCGCGAAAAAACGAGCTTGCGCTCATCGTCGGTCAGACTCACTGTCGGCGCCAGCGTGGCATCGGCCAGCTCCAGCGTCGCCGAATAACCCTTGGCCGGGTGAACCGGCAGCCGCAAGCCGAGTGAGCGCAACAGCAGCGGCGAATAGCTGCCCAGGGCAACCACGTAGGCATCGGCCGTCAGCAGGTTGGCACCATCCTCATCGGCAACCACCACGCCGGCAACCTTGCCGCCGGCCGGCGCAATGCGCTCGACCCGATGACCATAGCGAAACTCGACGCCTGACGCCGCTGCACGCTCGGCCAATGCCCGGGTAAAACGGTGGGCATCGCCCGACTCGTCCGACGGCGTGTAGTCACCACCCACCAAACGGTGCCTGGCATCGGTCAGGGCCGGTTCCAGTTCGATGCAACGCTCGACATCGACCGGCGTGCGGTCGAGCCCAAGCTCGCTCATGACGCGAGCCGCCGCCATGGCCATCTCGAATTCCTCGGCATCGGTATAGACGTGCAGGATGCCGCGCTCGAGATGATCGTATTCCAGAGCCTGCGAACGACGCAGGGCCTGCAGTTGCCCTCGGCTGTAGAGTGCCAGTGCCACGATGGCGGCGATGTTGTGCCGTGTCCGACCCGGCAGGCACTCGTACAGGAAGCGCGCCCCCCATTCGAGTTGTGCCAGGTCCGCCCGCCAGCGCCACAACAAGGGGGCATCCTCACGCCCCAGCCATTTCATCAAGCGTGGCAAGACGTGCGGATTGGCCCACGGTTCGGCATGCGAGACCGAAATCTGGCCGCCGTTGGCAAAACTGGTTTCGTTGCCGGCCACCGGCTGGCGGTCGACAACGGTCACCTCGTGCCCCGCCTGCGCCAGATACCAGGCGCTCGTCGTCCCGACGACGCCGGCGCCCAGCACCAGTATCCTCAAGCCTCGCCTCCCCTTTCGCGCACGATGCGCGTGACCTCGGGAATATGGCGCAGGCCGCGCATCACGGTCGCCAGATGGTTACGATGGGCAACCTGAATGGTGAAATTGAGCACGGTGAACAGGCATTCCGGATCGGAATCCATCGCCACATGTTCGATGTTCGAGCCGCACTCGGCAATGGCTGCCGCCACCTGGGCCAGCACACCGCGCGTATTCTTGACCTCGACCCGGATGCGGATATCGAACAGCTTGCCGTCTTCCGGCTCCCACTCGACATCGATCCACTTCTGCGGCTCGGTCGAGCGCGACTTGCGAATGACCGGGCAGTCGTGGGTATGGATGATCAGACCGCTGCCCTTCTTGATCGAGCCGATGATCGGATCGCCCGGAATCGGCTGGCAGCAACGTGCCAACTGGATGGCCATGCCTTCCGTCCCGTGGATGGCCAATGTCATGTTGCTCGGCGAATCGTGGGAGATGTCCTCGCGTGCCAGCAGGCGACGGGCGACGACCGACGGCAGACGCTTGCCAAGACCGATCTCGGAATAAACCTCTTCGATGCTTTTCTGCCCGCCTGCCTTGACCAGCGCATCCCACGCCTCGGCCGGAATCGAGATGGGCACCACCCCAAGCGACAGCAATTCCTGACGCAGCAGGCGCTCGCCCAGGCGGGCCGATTCCTCGTTCTGCATGGTGCGCAGGAAGTGACGAATCTTGCTCCGTGCCCGGCCGGTCTTCACGTAGGTCAACCAGATCGGATTCGGACTGGCCTGCGGCGAGGTGATGATTTCCACGAGATCGCCGTTCCTCAACTCGCTACGCAGCGGCGCCAGTTCGTGATTGATGCGTGCGGCCGAACAATGATGACCGACATCGGTATGCACGGCATAGGCAAAGTCCACCGCCGTCGCCCCTTGCGGCATCGCGAGAATCTTGCCCTTGGGCGTGAAGACATAGACCTCGTCCGGGAAGAGGTCGATCTTGACGTTTTCGAAGAACTCGGAGGAATCGCTCGTCTGCATTTCGAGCAGCGACTGCAGCCACTTGTGCGTCTTGACCTGCAGATCGGCACTGGTTTCGTCCATGTCCTTGTACAGCCAGTGCGCGGCGACACCCTCTTGCGCGACGTTATGCATCTCGCGGGTACGAATCTGCAC
>JAYRUZ010000185.1:0-4087 GCA_041918795.1 Azonexus sp.
TGAACTGCGCCATGGTCTGCTCCAGTTTGCCGGCGGCGAAGCCGGTCAGTTCGGCGCTGCGCACCGAGGCCAGCGTGGCTTCGCGCATGGCCTGCACGGCATTGGCGATGGAGCCGACGCGGTCGCCCGAGGCGTGCGTCGAGCTGGCGATCTGGTTGATGGTGACGAACAGGCGCTCGACCACTTCCTCGATCTCGCGCTTGTCGGAAGCTGCCTCGGTGGCCAGGCGCAGGCCCTCTTCCATCTCGCTCATGCCGCTTTCCATGTTGCGCACGGCCTGCTCGGCCTGATGCTGCACACCGTCGATCATGTCGCTGATGCTGGCGGTGGCCTTGCGCGTGCGTTCGGCCAGCTTGCGCACCTCGTCGGCCACCACGGCGAAGCCACGCCCGGTTTCGCCGGCCCGCGCCGCTTCGATGGCGGCATTGAGCGCCAACAGGTTGGTCTGCTCGGCGATCTCGTTGATCAGCGTGACGATCTGGCCGATATCGAGCGTCTTCTGCTCCAGCTGGCGGATGGTGTCGGCCGACAAGCCGACCGATTCGCGAATGCGCTGGCTACGCTCGCCGATCAGCGAGAACTGGGCACGCGCCTCTTCGCTGACCCGCTGCACGACCTCGCGCATGGCTTGGGTATTACCGGTGGCGGCATCGATTTCGCCCAGCTGCGAGCGAATGGCTTCAAGGATTTCGGCCACCGAGTGCTGCATGCTGACCGAGACCTGGCCGGCATGCACATTCTTGTGCTGCAGCGTGCGGTTGGTTTCGCTGATTTCATTGGAGGTATTCGCCACCAGGTGGATGACCTGCTCCAGGTTGTCGATGAAGCTGTTGGTCCATTGCGCCAACACGGTCGCCTCGTCGATGCTCTCGGTCGCCCGCGGCAGGCGCTGCGACAGGTTGCCGCCACCTTCGGCCGTGGTGCGCAGGATGCGTGTCGCCTCGCGCAGTCGCTCGCTCAAGGGCTGGCTGCCGAATTGCTGGAAGACGAAGGCACCGAGCAGATGCGCCAGCGCGCCGCCAAGGAAGGCCCATTCCATCGGCACACCCAGCCCTTCGGCGGCGGCGATGGCGCCGCCCCAGGAGAAGGTGCTGAGCAGCAGGTAGAGCTTTTGCAGGCGGTAGGAGATGCTGCGGTAGCGATAGACCTCCTCCATGTCGGCCTCGCACATCATGCCCCAGGTATCGGGCGAGCCGGGCAGCTGGAAGGTGACGCCCTTGCCGATGACGGGAATGTGGCGGTAGTCGGAATAGCCGGGATAGGTAACGAAAAGGTTTTCGCCTTGGCGGATGGTTTCGCGCACGCCGGGGTGCAGCTGGCCGGTGGCCGGATCGTTGAAGATCAGCTCCAGCTCGGTGTGTTCCTTGACGCGAACGACGCCGAAGTCGGTGCGCACGCCATCCTTCAGATTGTCGCCATGGGTGAAGGTGGCATCCTCGAAACGCGAGCGGGACAGCGCCGTGCCCTGGCGGATGCTGGTGTCGAAGGCCGACTTGACCATGAACAGGTAGTTGTCGCCCGACTCGTGGAAGATATGCCCGGCCTCGCGCTGGATCAGGTCGCCCAGCACATCGTTCGGCACCCGGCCGCAGACCAGGCCGACGACTGCGCCATCGACCGTGATCGGCTGGTAGAACATCAGCGTCACCGCATCGTGGAAGCGCGACGACGACGGCGGCAGGCTGCGCGTCACCGGGTCGCGATACGGACCGTGCAGGAAGCGCCCCTTGAGGCCGGCCGCCACGGCCTGTGCGCTGGGCATGGCGCTGCCTTCGCGGCTGGTGTGGCTGGAGCGCAGCACGCGGCCATCGGGTGCAACGATGCAGAGCTCGGAGAAATCGCTGGCCCGCTCCATCACATGCAGCAACGGTTCGCGCCCGGTCTGCGGCCAGTTGCCGGCCAGCTCGCGGGCCAGGCCATCGAGATAGGTCCATTGCTGCTCGGCCCAGTTGACCAGGATGCGGACGCGGGTCTGGGCGAAGGATTCGAAAGTCTGTTCGATTGCGTGGTAACGATTGAGGTTGCGCGAGGTCGCCCAGCGCATCGCCAACTTGCCGGTCTTGCCAAACCATGGAAGCCAGTGCTGTTCACCGGCCGACAGGGCCATCTTGCTGCTCTTCAACATCTGCAAACCAACTCCATAACGAGAAGGCCTGCCTGATCGCAACTTCCGTGCCGACGCACCATTAACGAGCAAGCGACAATCATTTAGGCAATTGAATCAGTGAGATGCACCGAAGAAATGCGCTTTTCATAGACACACTGTGTCTAGAAATTCACTATCGGAGTGCATTCGCACCAATATCGGGCATTTGCGAGAGAGACGTTAAGCGGTCAGCCGTTTGCGCACCACAAGCGTTATTCAAGCATCCACACGATTGCCAGTTGGCACGAGGACAACTAAATTGGAAGAAATCGACTGCCCCCGGCTTCGCCTGAAAGGACGCCCATGAAACCCCTGCTCGCCCTGTTGCTGACTGCCTTCTGTGCCCTACCGGCCATTGCCGACGTCTATAAATGCCGCAATGCCGACGGCAGCGTCGAGATTTCCAACTCGCCTTGCGCCGGCACCGCCAGCACCTTGAAGAGCCGACCGGACGAGAAGGTGTCGGAGGCCGAGCGCCTGCGCGCCGAGAAGGATGTGGAAAAGATGCGCGACTACGTCGATAAGCGCGAGGCGATCCAGCGCAGCGAGGCGGCGGCTGACCGTGAAGCGGCAGCCAGGCAGGCACGGAATGCGCCGAGTGCCACATCGAACCATTACGGCTCGGCCGATGAATGCCTGCGCGATGTCGCCCAGATGACCCTGGACCCAACCCAGCGGGCCCAGATGGAAGCCAATTGCCGGAAGATTCAAACGCCATCGGGCGTCTCCGGCCCCTATCCGGTCTATACCTCACCCTACGGCTACCCGCCGCGTCACTACCCGCCGGTGCAGATCCAGACCCAGCCGAAACCGAGACCCGAGCCGCCGGCCCCGACGGTCGCCTTTCCGCCGATCAAGAAATGAGGATTGAGCGCCGCTTCCCGGCCATCGGCGGAAGCGGCATGGGCACCCGGCACTCACGCCAGGCGCCGGGTATTGCGACGACTCAGGTCGCTTCGTGCTGTGCGCCGTCCTGGCTCTGGCTGGCCAGCAGCAATTCGGCGTCATCGCCCAGCGCATCGAAGAAGGCTTGCACGGCCTTCGGCTCGCCGCTGGCGGCAAAGGTGGTGTGGCCGCAATCACACTGACCGACCCAGATCGACTCCAGCCCGCGCAGGCCCTTGGTGCTGACCGGGTTGATCTTGGTCACTTCGGCCTGGCAGCTGTTGCAGATCAGCTTTTCCGGGCGCTTCGCCTCGATGCGCTCCATCGCCTGCGCCATGCGTTCGGCCTGCGTACCGCGTTGTTTTGCCTGTCCCATATCCACCCCTGAAAGCCTGAAAAGCCGCGAGCATAACGACAGCGCGCCGGGCTGTCGACGGCGTGTCTTATGTGGCAAACTGGCGCGATGCAATCTGCATCGGAAAACCAACAATGAGAACCGCTCCTTACGCCGCCCTCGCCGGTCTTTTGTTCGCCACACTGACCGCCAGCGCCGCCACCGTCCAGAACTTCCAGCCGCAAGGCAAGGTCGCCGACCAGACGCGCGCCACCGTGCGCTTCAGCGCCGACATGGTCAAGCTGGGCGAGCCGAACGCGCCGGCGCCTTTCGACGTGGAGTGCAACCAGATTGCCGGCGAAGGCCGCTGGGTCGATGCGCGCACCTGGGCCTGGCAGCTGAGCCGCCCGCTGCTGCCCGGCGAGCGCTGCATTTTTGCCCTAAAACCGGGGTACACCGCAGCAGGCGGCGAAACGGTGAGCGGCAAGAGCCGTTTCGAGTTCACCGGCGCACCGCCGCGCCCCTGGCGCCTCGTGCCCAGCGCCGGTAGCGCCGTCGAAGAAGACCAGGCCTTCGTCATCAACGGCGGCGGCAAGCTGGACGCCAAGTCGCTGGAAAACAACCTGTGGTGCGAGGCCGATGGCGTCGGCCAGCGCCTGCCGGCCCGCCCGGTGTCGGACGCCGTGCGCCGCGAGGTACTCGATCACGTCGGCAACATGGGC
>JAYRUZ010000186.1:0-4086 GCA_041918795.1 Azonexus sp.
GAGTGCCTGGTTGGGCACGGGATTGACCGAGCGCAGCACTTCGCGGCCAGCGGCATCGCCAATGAAGCTCGTCGTCGGCACGCCGTTCGTTTCGCCGCCGAGCAGCTGCGGCAGACGTTGGCCAAGGCGCTCGGGCTGCGACGCGAAACGCACCTCGCCGGCGGGTTCGAGAATCATCACCCCGACCACGCCGGGCTGCTGCCCCATGCGCTGGACGATGTCGCGCAAGCCCGGCACGTCGCGCTTGAGCATGGCGTTTTCCAGGGCGACTCGCAGCAAACGGTTGATCTGCGCCGAAGTGGCTGCTCGCTCACGCTCCAGCTGGTCGCGGTACAAGCCAAGGAAAAGGACGGCAAAAAGCAGCGAGGCCCCGCCAGCCACCAGCAGGACCTGGCGCAGCATTTGACGGGAGAGCGACATGGTCTTGCCTTTCAGCGCCCCGGCGTCAGACCCGGCGACTCAGCGGGCGACCGGGCGCCCCGGATCGGCGCACCACTCGCTCCACGATCCGGCATAGAGACGGGAACCCGGCAGACCGGCCAACTCCATGGCCACCAGGTTCAAGCAAGCGGAAACGCCAGAGCCGCATTGATGGATGACCTGATCCGGCTCGGCTCCGGCCAGTACGGCCAGCCACTCGGCACGCAACTCGGCGGCCGGCTTGAAACGGCCGTCGGCCAGCAGGTTGTCCTTGAAGAAACGATTGACCGCACCAGGAATGTGGCCACCGACCGGGTCGATGGTTTCGTTCTCGCCGCGAAAGCGATCCGAGCCGCGCGCATCGATCAGAGGCATGTGCGGGGTTTCCAGGCGCTCCATCACGTAGTCCGCCGTCACCCACGCATCGCGCAGGGCGGGAGTGAAGTCGCTGGGCAAAAGGGTCGGCTGCACGTCAGTCATCGCGCCGCCCGCTGCCTGCCAGGCTTGCAGACCACCGTCGAGCAAGGCCACGGCATCGTGCCCCAACCAGCGCAGCAACCACCACAAACGCCCGGCGATCATGCCCTGGACGTCGTCATAGACCACTACCTGCGTCTGCGGCCCGATACCGATCTCGCCCAGGCGAGCCGCCAGTTTCTGCGGGTCGGGCAGCGGATGGCGGCCATTGCGGCCGGTCATCGGCCCCGACAAATCGCGGTCGCAATGCAGGAAGACCGCGCCGGGAATGTGCGACAGCGCATAAACACGCTCGCCATAGCCGGTATCGGACAACTGATGGCGCACGTCGACGACCAGCCAGTTCGGGTCGTCGAGATGTGCTTTCAGCGTCTCGACGTCGATCAGCGTGCCGTAGCTCACGCCGCCTCCAGCCAGCCTTTGGCCTCCTCGGCGTTGTCGAAAACCTCGACATCGGCATTGACGAAGGTCTGCGACAGCCAGGCGCTCCAGGTCACCCATTGGCTGTCGGTGACGACGGCGACGCGCTTGAAGTCGTTGGCATGGGCACGCGAGAACTTGACCTCTTCCCAGGCCACATCCAGCGTCAGGCCAGCCATTTGTGACAGGTCGAAAAACAGGTCGACCGGGCCTTCGAACTGGACCTTGAAATTAACGACTTCTTCGAATTCCTTGTAATCGGCCAGCGTAAACTCGCCGAAGACGGATGCGGTGACGAGGTTCGGCTTGTGGTCGATGACGATCATGATCTGACTCCGTTCTGGTTATATTCAGAACAAGTTTAATCCTGCTCGACCGGACTGGCACGCGAAAAGTGCGTGGCTGCGATGCCTGACAGGATGATCAGGCCAATGGCCAGCCAGGCCGAGGCATCGAGCATCTCACCCCAGAACAGCATGCCGAGCAGACTGGAGAAGATCACCGTGCTGTAGGCCAGCGCTGCCGACATCAGCGTCTTGCCGCGCGAGTAGGCGCGGGTCATGGCCAATTGGGCAAGCGTGGCGAAGCAGGCCACGCCAAGCAGAAGCGCGCCGCTGCGCATCTCGACCACATGCAGTTCGCTGAACAGAAGCCAGCCCCCAGCTCCAATGCTCGAGACCAGAGAAAAATAAAACACGGTTCGCGTTTCGGACTCGCCACGCGCTCCGAGTTGCCTGACGCTGAAGTAGGCCATCCCGGCCAGAATGCCTGAGCTCAGCCCGATCAAGCCGCCAAGCAATTGATCGGCATGAATACTGGGCTTCAACAGAAAACCCACGCCCACCAGGCCGATGGCCAGCGCGATCAACATGCCAAAGCGCATGCGCGCACCAGACAGGGCCAGGTAGAGCGCCAAAAAGATGGCCGACGTGTAGTTCAGCGTGACTGCCGTGGCGAGAGGCAGCATGGTAATCGCAAAAAAATACGAGACCAGCGCCAGAAACCCGACCGTGCCCCGCGTCACCTGCCAGCGCCAGTGCGGCGTTTTCAGCGGCACGCCGCGCAGGCGGACCAGGCCGTACATCAGGATCAGCGAAATGAAGCTGCGGTAGAAAGTAATCTCGACCGCCGAATGCGTCTCGGCAACCAGCTTGACGCAGACGCCCATGCAGGCGAACAGGAAGCTGGCGGCGATCATCCACAAGGATTGCATGGGCAGTAGCGAAAAATAAGAAAGGCGCCGGATTTTACCCCGACGCACAGGGGCGTGCTCCCGAGCAATGGCGGGAGTGCGTTTGCCGGGGAACGTACCTGCCACGACGCGAAGCGCTGGGAATGGCAGCTCCATTCCCAAGCCGAGCAACACCGGCAGGCGCGTCCCCCGGCAAACCCGAAGGGCGAGCGGGTAGCGGCGCGCATTGCTGCGTTGCCGCTCGCTTGTGCAGATTACTGCATGGCGCGAGCGGCGCCTTGCACTGCATCCCCGCTACCCGCTTGCGCACCCCGTCGTTGGCCGGGAGCACGCCCATTGCTGCGGTGCACTGGCCCAAAAGGCCAAAAACCGTTCAGCGTGCTTCGATGTCCTTCTGCATGATCCGCCGATAGAATTCGTGGAAGTGCTGCATGCCGTCTTCCATCGGGCTCTGGTACGGACCGACCTCGCTGCGCCCTTCAGCCAGCAGGGCCTTGCGACCGCGGTCCATGCGCTCGCCGATATCGTCGTCCTCGATGGCGGTTTCCATGTAGGCAGCGCGTTCCGCCTCGATGAACTCACGTTCGAAGTCGACGATTTCCTCGGGGTAGTAGAACTCGACGACATTCATCGTCTTGTCCGGCCCCTGCGGAATCAGCGTGGACACGACCAGTACGTGCGGATACCACTCGACCATGATGTTCGGGTAGTAGGTCAGCCAGATCGCACCCTGCGGCGGCGCCTCGCCCCGATCACCGTAATACTCGCGGACGACCTTCTGCCAGCGGTTGTAGGCTGCGGAGGATGAGTCCTTCATCAGCGAGGTGATGCCGACCTTCTGCACCGAGTACCAGTCGCCGAACTGCCAGGTCAGGTCGTCGCAGGTGACGAAATTGCCCAGTCCCGGGTGATAGGGCACGACGTGGTAGTCCTCCAGATAGACCTCGATGAAGGTCTTCCAGTTGTAGTTGCACTCGTGCATCTCGACGTGGTCGAGCTTGTAGCCGGTGAAATCGAGGTCGCGCGCCACGTTCATGCCGCCGAGGTCGGCGTTGGCCGAACGCGGCCCCTTGAACAGCAGGCCATTCCATTTTTCCAGCTGGGCCTTGTTCAGGTTCAGACAGGGATTCTGCGGGAAGTGCGGCGCACCGATCAGTTCGCCGGTCTGCTCGTAGGTCCAGCGGTGGATGGGGCAGACGATCGGCCCGTTCAGCTTGCCGGCGCCCTGCAGCATGATGGCCTGACGGTGGCGGCAGACGTTGGACATCTGCCAGATGCCGGCATTCGGCCCCTCGCTGCCGCCATTGAGCAGCATCTGGCCGTGGTCCTTCCACTCCAGCGAGCGATAATCCCCCGCTTCCGGCACCATCAGCTGGTGGCCAACATAGCCCGGACCGGCATCGAAGATGAGTTTCTTCTCCAAAGCGAAGATCGATTCATCGAAGTACCAGTCCACCGGCAGTTGGGAAACTGCGGGTGCCAACCGGGACAGAGTCGCCATGTCGGACATTCCAAGCCTCCAGCGGGGTTAAAAGGGTGGCAATTTTACCCCGATATTTGACCGTACGCCCCCGTTT
>JAYRUZ010000187.1:0-4082 GCA_041918795.1 Azonexus sp.
GCGCCGCTGCGCGAGCCGATGGCGGTGCTGCGCGAAGGCATGGAGCACGGGCGCAAGGTCAGCGTGGCCTATCGGCGGGGCGACGGCGAGTTTTCGCAGCGCATCCTGTGGCCGCTCGGCCTGGTGTTCTGGGGGCGTTTCTGGACGCTGGGCGCGTGGTGCGAGTTGCGCCAGACCTTCCGCACCTTCCGCGTCGATCGCATCGAGCGGGTGGAATTGCTCGAAGGCGGTTTCGACGACCGCTACGGCCATCGGTGGGAGGAATATCTGGCGCGGGCGCGCAGCGAACGAAACGAAGGGACGCCCGGGCCACGGGACGACTGAGCTTTTCCCGCGGCGCCCTGGTTTTTGCCCGTTTTGGGCAGTGCACCGCAGCAGTGGCTTTTTTGTGAAGAAGAGGGCTTCAGTCTGGCTGTGCGTTGCTGGCGGCCGGTTCAAATGCCGGTGCCGCCTGCGTCCAGCGTTCGCGCCGCCATTTTTCCCGTTCGCCGTTGGCGCAGAAGGTCCACGCCACGATGCGGCTTTGCTTCTGACCCTGGGCCATGTCGAGGATGCGCGATTCGACGACCTTGGCCTTCTTCAAGGCGGCTTCGATATGGACGAGGTTGTCGGCCTTGGAGAGCAGGCTGGTGAACCACAGCACGCGCTTGGGGATCTGCGTGCTTTGTTCGATCATCGATTTGACGAAGGCGCGTTCGCCGCCGTTGCACCAGAGCTCGGTACCGCCGCCGCCGAAATTGAGGCGCGGCTGGACCGTGCCTTTCTTGGCGCCCGGCTTGCCGAGGTTGTTCCACTTGCGCTGGCTGACGGCCAGTACTTCGTCGGGCGAATTGTGGAAGGGCGGGTTGCACATCGAGAAATCGAAGCTTTCGCCCGAGCGCAGCAGGCCGGTGAAGATGTTGTCCCACACCGGCTGGTGGCGCAGCTCGATGTCTGCGGTGCACTGTGGGTTCTTGGCCAAAATCGCCTGCGCGTTGGCCAGTGCCGCGTCGTCGATATCCACGCCGAGGAAGGACCAGCCGTATTCGGCGTGGCCGATCAGCGGATAAACGAGGTTGGCACCGGTGCCGATGTCCAGCCCGCGCACGCCGGCGCCGGTCGGGATCGCCTTCTTGTTGCAGGTGGCGAGCAGGTCGGCGATGGTGTGCAGGTAGTCGGCGCGGCCGGGGATCGGCGGGCACAGGTAGCCGGCGGGAATGTCCCAGCCCTTGACGGCGTAGTGGTGCATCAGGATCGCGCGATTGAGCATCTTGACGGCCGCCGGGTTGGCGAAATCGATGCTCGGCGTGCCGGCCGGCGTGGTCTTGATGTGTTTGGCGAGCGCCGCCGAGGTGGCGGCCAGCGCGGCGAAATCGTAGCCGTCGGCGTTCTTGTTGCGCGGGTGCATGGTGGTCTTTCTGGGCGTGGGGCGCGATTGTCCCACGAAAGCCTGTCGCAAGCACGACAATGGCGTTGGATTGCAGTGGTTTGATTTTTAAGGTTTTCAGCCGGTGCGCCGCAAGGCACGAAACTGGCTAGTAGTCAGCCATTGCACGCCACAGGGAGGCAGCCGATGAAGCTGCAGATCGACCGCCGGCACATCGAGCCGATGATGCAGGCCTTTCCGCGCCTGGAAGAATTTCGCGATCAGTTGCGCTTCGGCAACCGCGTCGAAGTGCCGTTCAACCGGCTGGAAGCGGCCGAACTCGACTTGCTGCAAAGCCTCTACAGCGAGGGCGAGCGCGAACTGCGGGCGCAGGCGGCGCAGATCGCCACCTTGCGCCAGGCGCTGGCCAGCGGTGGCAAACGTTATGAACCGGAGGAGCTGGAAATGGCGGTGCCGGCCATCGCCCGCTACCTGGCCGAAGACGCCGAGCGCGGCTGGGTCTTCTCGGCGGCGATCACCGGCAAGCCGCTGGCCTGGGTGGTCAGCCGGCTCGATTACACGCCACCCTCCGAGGAGGAAAGCGGCAAGATATTTCTCGAACTGAAGGCCAACTCGCGGGGCAAGCTGGCGACGGCGACGCTGCGCATTTCCGGCCCGGATATCGCCGGCCGCAACGTGGCCGAAATTCTTGCCGCCAAGGGCTACGTCAAGGAAACGCCAGCGCTGATCGCCAGCTATGAAGAAGGTGCAACACGCTATTTCGACTGGCGGGCGCAGTACGGCGCGCAGTTTTCCGGCAGCGGCACCGGCTGGTTTGCCGAAAACCCGACGGCGACGCACCGCGATACCGATTTTTCGCGCAAGGACCAGATCATCCTGTCCTCGACCGGCAGCCCCGCGCGGCTGGTGAACGACGAAAGCATACTCGGCGACCGCGTGCTGGCCATGGATGCGACGGGCGACATCCTCGCCAAGTTCGTCCGCCGCGTGCAGCGCAATTCGCGGCTCTCGGGCAAGGAGGAAGCGGAGGTCGAGGACACTCAGGCCGGCATCAAGAAGGGCCTGTTCACCGAACTGCCGGTGCATTTCTTCATCCTGATGTTCCACCTCGATCTGCACCACTACGTCTGGGTGCATGTGGACGACGTCGAGCCCTACGCCTACCAGCCGGAACTCAAGGACAAGCTGGTGCTGCCGCCCGAGCAGACCGACCTGATCGACATCCTGACTGCCGAAATGGACGTGCTGATGGACGACATCGTCGCCGGCAAGTCAGGCGGCACCACCGTGCTCTGCGCCGGCCCACCGGGCGTCGGCAAGACGCTGACTGCCGAGGTGTATTCGGAAATCATCAAGCGCCCGCTGTATCGCGTGCATTCCGGCCAACTCGGCCTGAACGTGGCGGCGATGGAAACGGCCTTGAAGGAAGTCCTGACCCGCGCCCAGCGCTGGGGAGCGGTCATGCTGATCGACGAGGCGGATGTCTACATCAAGAAGCGCGACGACAACATCACGATGAACGCCGTCGTCGGCGTCTTCCTGCGCGTGCTGGAATACTTCAACGGCCTGCTCTTCCTGACCACCAACCGGGTCGACGACATCGACGAAGCCATCGTCTCCCGCTGCATCGCACTGATCCGCTTCCACGCCCCGCATCGCGAAGACCGCCGCAAAATCTGGGGCGTCATGGCCGGGCAGTTCGGGCTAACCGTTGAACCATCATTGATGGAACGTTTGCCCGACATCTTCCCGCAAGCCTCTGGCCGCGACATCAAGGGCCTGGCCAAGCTGGTCAGCAAATACTGCAGCCAGAAACAGGTGCAGCCGAGCGAAGATGTGTTCCGCCGCTGCTCGATGTTCCGGGCGCTGGATCAGGCGGAGGGATAGGGCACTCTCCATCGCAGTGTCAGTCGCCTAGATTTGGGTTTCGTTCTTCTTCAATTCTTCCATGTAGCTCCGCCATTCCTCCCTGGCTTCCTTCGTCAGGAATATGTAGTAGAGCATGAACATGTTCTCGATAAACGATAGCCGTTGGCCTTTAAATCCCTGGAGAAAAAACCGGGAAATCACTTTCAGTAGCAACAATGCAGGCGCAGCACCAAATGCGACCATGAATATCATTTTCATGTAATGCATCGGAAAGACACCATCTAGCCAGGCAGTTTGGATGGAGATGAAGCCAATCACAGCTATTAAGAACGATGCTCGGATGAGGTTGTTTAAGGTCCGCTCAGTCATGGTTGTATGCTATATGAATTTCGTGCTTAGTGTCCGTTATTGGCTGCGGATGACGGCCTCTAAGAAAAAAGCGAGGCCAGCGCTACTTGGGCTCGCTCATTTCATTGAATAGGATTATTTCGTCCCAACCTGAACGAAAGGCACGCTGTTGCCCATCATCGTGGCGGGCAGGCGGCCGTCCCATTTGTCGATGGCTTTGCGCTGGTTCTCGATCTCGCGCAGGCGGAGCAGCTCGCTGGTCACTTCGTGCTGCGGTCTGGAAACAGGCGTACAAGGCGATAGCTACAGCGTGAGACTCAGGCGAAAACGTTAACGTTTGTGCCCAGCGTTTCAGTCGTGCCGGTCGATGACGACGAGTTGCTGGAAGTGCTGCTATTGCTCGAATCGGTCTCTTGTTGGGCTTCCAGTTGAGCCAGCTTCATTTCCAATGCCTGTATCTGCTGTTCGAGAGCCTTGGCCTGCTGTGCGGCATCTTGCG
>JAYRUZ010000188.1:0-4057 GCA_041918795.1 Azonexus sp.
CAACGACCACCGACAACAGGAAGAGATCGCGGTCGTAACGCACGACACCATCGAGCCGCATCGCCGCCATGCCGCTGTAGTGCATGGTACCGATGCCGAGGCCGATCAGCAGTCCGCCGACCAGCAGGTCACGCAGCCCGGTATTGCCACGGGCGACCAGACGCAAGGCCAGGATGCAGGCAAGCATGCCTGGCACGACGGAAGCCGCCGTCAACCAGGGCGAATAGTTGACGGCGCAAGGCAGCTTGAAGGCCAGCATGCCGACAAAATGCATGGTCCAGATACCGGCGCCCATCGTCATGCCGCCAGCCGCCAACCACTTGCGCCCCGCCTTGCCGGCAGGCAACTCGGCCACCAGATCGGACACCTGCAATGCGGCAAAGCACGAGAAGATGGCCACCGCCAGCGAAACGGCAACCAGAAAGGAGGAGTACTGCCCGACGTAGAGCAGGCTTTCCGCCGGCGGAGTATTGATCAATTCGAGCATTTATCGCTTCACCATAATTTCCGGCAAGCGCTCTTGCCGGATGGCGATCAGCTTCATTGGCATTTTTGAAGCTTACTCCAACCCCATGGATTTGCCGAACTTACCGTCTTTCCGAAAGATGAGGCTCTGTTGCCACGCTGACGACAGCTCCCGGTTTTTGCCATTTTTGCCATGTGCACCGCAGCAGTCCTCCTGACATCGGCGCTATACTGGGCCAAAACAATAAACGAGGAGCCAAGGGGCATGGATGCGCTGTTTCTGCTGGCGCTGGCAACCGTGATCATCGTGCTGGTGTTCGACTACACCAACGGCTTTCACGACGCCGCCAACATCGTCGCTACGGTGATCGCCTCGCGCGCCATGACGCCGGCCCAGGCGGTGGTCATCGTCGGCGTCTTCGAATTTCTCGGCCCGCTGCTCGGCGGCACCGCCGTCGCTAATACCATCGGCAAGTTCGTTGCGCTCGACGGCGTGGCGCCCCTGCTCTCGCTCTCCATCCTGCTCTGCGGCCTGATCGGGGCCATCGTCTGGAACCTGGCGACCTGGTATTTCGGCATTCCCTCGTCGTCCTCGCACGCCCTGGTCGGCGGGCTGATCGGTGCCGTCGTCGTCTCGGTCGGCAGCGACCATGTCGTCTGGGGCTTCGCCGAACTGGCCGAAGGCCACCTGACCGGCATCGTCAAGGTGCTCGCCGCGCTGCTCCTGTCGCCGTTGATTGGCTTCTGGGCCGGCTACCTGATCCACCGCCTGCTCCACGCCTTCCTGCTCGCCGCCGACCCGGCCGCCAATGCCCGGCTGCGCATGGCGCAGTTCATCACCGCCGCCGGCCTCGCCTTCTCGCATGGCGCCAACGATGCGCAGAAGAGCATGGGCATCCTGACCCTGGTGCTGCTCCTCGGCGGCTTCATCGACACCTTCGAGGTGCCGTTCTGGGTCATCCTGGCCTGCGCCTCGTCGATCACCCTGGGCATCCTGTCCGGCGGCTGGCGCATCGTGCGCACGCTCGGTTTTGCCATCTACCGCGTCCGCCCGATCCATGCCCTCGGCTCGCAACTGACATCGGCCGCCGTCATTCTCGCCGCCTCGGCCGGCGGGGCGCCGGTGTCGACCACCCACGTCGTCGCCACCTCGATCATGGGCATCGGCGCCTCCGAACGTCCGCGCGCCGTTCGCTGGGCCAAGGCCAAGGACATCGCCCTGACCTGGCTGATCACCATTCCCGGCGCCGCCCTGGTCGCCATCCAGGCCTATGCGCTGGTCAATCTCTTCCTCGGAGCCAAGCCATGAGCGAAGACAACGCCTCCCCATCCATCTTCCGCCGCCTGTTCGAGCGCGTCTTTCCCAAGATGCCGGACTTCTTCACGATGCTGACCGAGCAATGCCAGCACGTCGCGCACACCACCGGGCTGCTGGTCGAATACATGGAAACCGGCGAATCCCGCACCGGCGACCAGATCCGCCAGGACGAGCACGAAGCCGACCGGATCAAGGTACGCAACCTGCACACGCTGAACGAGGCCTTCTCGACGCCGATCGACCGCGAAGACCTCTACCGCGCCATCATCGACCTCGACGAAGTGGTCAATTACTGCAAGACCACGGTCAGTGAAATGCAGGTCCTCCAGCTCGCGCCGGACAAGCACTGCCTGGAAATGGCCATGCACATCAAGCTCGGTTCGGACGCACTGGTGGCCGGCTTCACCCGCCTGGCCAAGACGCCGGCCGAAGCGGCGGCCGAGGCCGACACGGCACGCAAGGCCGAGCGCCGCGTCGAAAAATGCTACCGCCGGGCCATCGCCGAGCTATTCCAGGGCGACGACTACATCCACATGTTCAAGCGTCGCGAGATCTACCGCCACCTGTCGAACGCCGCCGACCGCATGGCCAACTGCGCCAACACGCTGCACGACATCGTCGTGAAGATTTGCTGATTTTTGCGGAACCGTCCCCGTAGCGCCCGGTCGAAAACTTCATTGTCGAGACACTCCTGAGTGCACTCAAGAGGGGGAGGGCGTCATGCAGACCAATGAAAAACGCCGGGGTAGCGCCGATCGGCGGCATCGCGATTACGGACCGCCCAGCGGCTGGCGCGAGCGACGGCGACGCACGGAAAGACGACTGCCAACCCTGGCGGAAGAGGAACTGAGTGAATCCCAGTTCCTGATCTACTTCGGCGAGCGCACGACTATCGACGATGGCGAGGAAACCACCGAAGTCGAAATCATCGCCGCCGAAATCCTGAGCCGCAGCCGGGATTAATCCTCGGCGACCAGTTCAACCGTCTCATCGGCAAAACTCACCACCTGACCGGGCCGCAATTTTGCCCGTTTGCGCGTGTCCACCGCAGCATCGACCTTGACCCGCCCTTCGGCGATGGCCGCATGCGCCGCCCCGCCCGATTCGCACAAGCCGGTCGCCTTGAGCAACTGGTCGAGCTGGATATGGTCGCCGCGCACGGCAAAGCGGATGGTCATGGAATTTCTCCGATCGAGATGGAAGACAGGCGTGCCGGCGAGCGCTCTTGAGAGAGCGAGAAACGCTGGCGCTGGCAGCGAAGTACCGCATTGTAAGGCCTGGCGAGCGAGGCCGGACGGCATCAACTGTTGACCCAGCGCAATAGGCACGATGCCCAACGGTGCTAGGTTGGAGGCGTCATCATTCATCATCACCTCCAACGGGACTTTGCCTATGTTTTCCGAATACCGCGACCTGATCACTCAACTGAAAACCTCCGACCGCCATTTCCTCAATATTTTCGACAAGCACAACGATCTGGACCAGAAAATCAAGAATCTGGAAGCGCATATCGAACATGCCACCCATCACGAGATCGAAGCCCTGAAGAAAGAGAAACTGGCGCTGAAAGACGAGTTGTACGGCCTGCTGCGCAAGGCCTCGGCAACCGCCTAAAAGACAAACCCCGCCAAGGCGGGGTTTTTTTCATGGGCGGCCGTTTAGCCTGAACTACGCACCCACCAGAATCAGATGCACTCGGCACGGCCCGTGCGCGCCAAGCACGATGGTCTGTTCGATATCGCCGGTACGCGACGGCCCGGAGATGAAATTGACCGCGCGCGGCAACTCGCCGCGTTCCGCACGCAATAACGCGAAAGCGTCTTCCATCGTGGCAACGATACGATTCACCGGCACCAGGGCGATATGCGTTTCCGGCAGCAGGCTCACCGTCGCCGGCGTGGCCGCCCCCGACAGCAGCATCAGCGTGCCGGTCTCGGCAACGGCACAGAAGCAGCTGGTGATACCGACGGCATCGGCATCGACCGCGCTACGCGCCGCTACCGTCAAACCGGCCTCGGCCCAAGCGATATCAGCCAGTTCCGGCGCAATCACGGCCGCGTTCGGCAGGCCGTTTTCCTTCAGGTAACGCGCTGCCTCAGCCGCGGCTGAAGACAGGTCGCCAACCGCCGCCACCGTGCTCGCCAAGGTCTCGGCCTTCTCCCGGAAGCGGCTGGCCAGATCGCCGCTCACTGTCGGTTGCGGCCCGAGCTTGCGCTCGGCCATGTACTGCTCGGCAGCGGCCCGCCGGCCGGCAAAGTCGCCTTTGCCGACGCC
>JAYRUZ010000189.1:0-4056 GCA_041918795.1 Azonexus sp.
ACCGGCGACAAGGTGACGCTGATCGCACCGCAGGGCACGGTGACGCCGGCTGGCGTCGTGCCGCGCCTGAAGTCGTTCAGGGTGGTCGGCATCTTCGAGGTCGGCATGTATGAGTACGACTCCGGTCTGGCCCTGATCAACCTGCAGGATGCGCAGAAGCTCTACCAGATGGATGATCGGGTGAGCGGCGTGCGCCTGAAGGTGGACGATCTCTTCCAGGCGCCGCGCATCGCGCGCGAACTGGCCGCCTACATCAACGCCGACGCCTACCTGCACGACTGGACGAAGAGCCATGCCAATTTCTTCCGCGCCGTGCAGATCGAGAAAAACATGATGTTCATCATTTTGTCGCTGATCGTGGCGGTGGCAGCATTTAACCTTGTGTCGACATTGGTCATGGCGGTGACCGACAAGCAGGCGGATATCGCCATTTTGCGTACCTTGGGCGCGCGGCCGCTGTCGATCATGGCGGTGTTCGTCGTGCAGGGGGCGCTGGTCGGTTTCATCGGCCTTGGCCTCGGTGTCGCCGGTGGCGTGGCGCTGGCCCTGAACATCGATGTGGTGGTGCCCTTCATCGAACGGATGCTGGGTATTCACTTCCTGGCCAAGGATGTTTATTACATTTCCGACCTGCCGTCGGATCTGCAATGGGGAGATGTGTGGGGCGTGACCCTGATCGCTTTCGTCTTGTCGCTGCTGGCGACGCTGTATCCGAGCTGGCGCGCTTCGCGCGTCAACCCGGCGGAGGCGCTGCGCTATGAGTGAGGCGATCCTGCGCGCCCAGGGGCTGGGCAAGGTATTTCGCGGCGGCGGGCTGGAGGTGCCGGTGCTCGAAGGCATCGATCTGGTCATCGAGCCGGGCGAGACGGTGGCCGTGGTGGGGGCTTCCGGCTCGGGCAAGAGCACGCTGCTGCATTTGCTCGGTGGCCTCGATACGCCGAGTAGCGGCAGCGTGACGCTGATGGGGCGCGATTTTTCGGCTTTGAACGAGGTGCACCGCGGCGATTGGCGTAACCGGCATCTCGGCTTCGTCTATCAGTTCCACCATTTGCTGCCGGAGTTTTCGGCGCTGGAAAACGTGGCCATGCCGCTGCTGATCCGCCGTGAGGCGCGTGAAGCGGCATTCGAGAAAGCGGCGGCGATGCTGGCGGCAGTCGGCCTCGGCCATCGCGTCGAACACCGGCCGGGTGAGCTGTCCGGCGGCGAGCGGCAGCGGGCGGCCATCGCCCGGGCGCTGGTCAGCGAGCCTTCGTGTCTGCTGGCCGATGAACCGACCGGCAATCTCGATAGTCATACGGCTTCGGTGGTGTTCGATCAGTTGATCGAGCGGGTACGCCAGCAACAGGCAAGCCTGGTCATGGTCACGCATGACCGAAATCTGGCGGCACGGGCTGATCGGGTGTTGACCTTGAATGACGGACGCATTTGCGATTAGTATCGGTTTTAACAAAAACTAACAATTGAGTGGTGCCTGTGCAGGGGCCCGGAGAAATGACTATGCAAGCACTGTTTGCACCGGCGATCGCGCTGATGAATCGCCTTCGCTACACCAGCAAATTCTTTGTTTTGGGATTGGCCATTTCCATTGTTCTGACGGTGCTGCTGGTCACGGTAGTGAGCAATCTGTATCGCGATATCAAGACGGCCCAGCATGAACTCGACGGCGTCCAGGTACTCAAGCCCTTGAACCGCATGGTCCAGTTCATGCAGCAGCACCGCGGCCTCTCGTCCGGGGTGCTGAACGGCAACGAAGCGATGAAGGAGAAGCGGGCGGCCAAGGAGAAGGAAGTGGCCGATGCGGTGACTGCCACCGAGGCCGCGCTGCCGCAGAAGCTGCGCGAGAGCGCCGAGTGGCGCAGCGTGCGCGAGGACTGGTCGGCCATCCAGACGCAGGGGCTGAGTTGGCCGGCACCGGACAATCTGAAGCGCCATTCCGGCATGATCGCCAAGGTTTTGATTCTGATGGTCGATGTTGCCGACGAGATGGAACTGACCCTCGATCCGGCCATGGATACCTACTATTTCATGGACACCGTGGTCTCGAAGATGCCGGCCATGCTGGAGCCGATGGGCATCCTGCGCGCTCGCGGTACCGGAGTTCTGGCACGCAAGGAGCTGTCGCCGCAAATGCGGGTGGACCTGAGTGCGCAGATCGGCCAGATGGCGGGTACCCTGCACGCCCAGAATCACAATTTGCAGAAGGTCATGCGCTACGCGCCCACCCTGCAGTCCAGCCTGAGCGGCCCGACCAAGGAGTTCTCGGATGGTGCCGAGAAACTGTTCGTGCTGGTTCGCGAGGATATCCTCGGCGAGAAATTCTCGACGCCAGCGCAGGAATATTTCGCGGCTACGACGCAGGTGATCGATCTTGGCTACAAGGTCATGTTCGACACCCTGATTCCTCAATTCGAACAACAGTTGCAGGCGCGTAAGGCGGAAGCCCAGCGCCAGCTGGCGCTGCAACTCATCCTGGCCTTCGTCATCATGATCCTGGTCGGCTATCTCGGCATCGGCACCTACTACTCGGTGATGAACAGCATCCATATCTTCTCGGAAGGCGCCAAGCGTCTGGCCGACGGCGACCTGACCGTCCAGTTCGTCACCGAAGGGAAGGACGAGTTGCACGCGGCGGGCATGGATTTCAACGACATGGCTGCGGCTTTCCGCAAACTGTTGGGCCGGGTCCAGTCCGATGTCATGTCGTTGCGTGCTGCAGCCGAGCAGTTGGCTTCATCCAGCCACCAGATTTCGACCAGCACCGGTGCCCAGAGTGATTCGGCATCGAGCATGGCGGCTGCCGTCGAGCAGATGACCGTCGGCGTCGACCATATTTCGCGCAATGCGCAGGATGCCCAGAGCGCGTCGCGCGAGTCGGATCACGTTGCGGCCGAGGGCGGCCAGATCGTCGATAGCGTGGTCAACGAAATCGAAGGCATTGCGCAGACCGTCAATCATTCGGCGCAGGCGGTCGAAGCCCTGGGCCAGAAGTCGGACCAGATTTCGACCATTGTCGGTACGATCAAGGACATCGCCGACCAGACCAACCTGCTGGCGCTCAATGCGGCGATCGAAGCGGCACGCGCCGGCGAGTCCGGCCGTGGCTTCGCCGTGGTGGCCGACGAGGTGCGCAAGCTGGCCGAGCGCACCACCAAGTCGACGCAGGAAATTGCCGACATGATCGGTGCCATCCAGTCCGGCACGGCGGCAGCCGTCAGCAGCATGAAGCAGGGCGTCGAGCGCGTCGCCCTCGGGGTGGACAAGGCCAAGCAGGCGGGCGATGCCATCGTCCAGGTCCAGGACCGGTCGCGCCACGTGGTCGATGCGGTGTCGGAAATTTCCGTGGCGCTGCGCGAGCAGGCCGCGGCCAGCACCGAGATCGCCCAGAACGTCGAGCGCATTGCCCAGATGGCCGAGGAAAACAACGCGGCCGCCCGCGGCAATGCCGACACCTCCGACAAGCTCAGGCAACTGGCCGAAACCCTGAGCGGCGAAGTCGCCCGCTTCCGGACCTGAATCGAAAGCCGGCGCCAGCCGGCTTTTTTCTTGGGGCGCCAGGCGGTAGCGCACGGTTTATGATTCGTGCATGCGTCTCGCCATCCTCGCCTTTACCGCCGGCGTCATCACCCTGCAATATCAAGCCGCCTTGCCGCCGTTTGGCCATTTCCTGCTGGGCAGCGGGATTTTGCTCGGTGTCAGCCGAGTGTCGCCCCGGCGCTGGCGAGTCTTCCTCCTCCTGCTGGCCGGCGCGGCCCTGGGCTTCGGCTGGGCGGCCTGGCGTGCCGAGCAGCGCCTGGATGATGCGCTTCCCCTGGCCATGGAAGGGCGCGATGTCGAGGTGATCGGTGTCATCGCCGGTTTGCCGCAGGGGTTTGCCAACGGCAACCGCTTCGAGTTTGCGGTCGAGCAGGTGGTCGGTGGCGAAGCGACTGTTCCGGGAAGCGTCATGTTGTCCTGGTATCGCGGTCGGCCCGAGGGCGAACTCGAACTGCCGCCCTTGCATCCGGGCGAACGCTGGCGGCTGACGGTGCGCCTGAAGCGGCCGCATGGCAATGCCAA
>JAYRUZ010000190.1:0-4006 GCA_041918795.1 Azonexus sp.
TGGAGATGCTAATAAAGGTTGAAAGCGTAGATGGCAAAACCTCCGGCGGAAACGTCCGCAACCCCCCCCGACGATCTGGACGAAGGCTCATGGAGCAATTCGGTCATTGTCGACGTCAAGAGCCTGCTTGCCGCCGAGGCCGAGAGGGACGAGGCCGCCGAGGCGCTGCCGATGGACGACAAGCAGATGCGCCTGGCGGCGAGCGTGTTTGCCAATTCGCACGACGGCATCATGATCACCGATGCCGAAGGCTTCATCCGCGACGTCAACCAGGCGTTCACGCGGATTACCGGCTACAGCCGCGAAGAGGCCATCGGTCGGCGGGCCAACCTGCTCAAGTCGGGCATTCATGCGCCCGAGTTCTACACGGCGATGTGGGAAAACCTGAAGGCGCATGGTTTCTGGCGTGGCGAGGTGTGGAACCGGCGCAAGAATGGCGAGCTTTTCCCCGAGTTGATGTCGATCGGCGCGGTACGCGACGCCGGGGGCATGCTGACCAATTACTTCGCCATCTACCACGATATTTCGGCGCTCAAGGAGAGCCAGCAGCGCCTGGAGCACCTGGCTTATTACGATGCGCTGACCCGTCTGCCCAACCGCATCCTGCTCGGCGACCGGATCAGCCAGGCGCTGGCCCAGGTGCGCCGGCGCAGCAGCCTGCTGGCCGTCTGCTTCCTCGATCTCGACGACTTCAAGCCGGTCAATGACCGCTACGGCCACCAGACCGGCGACCGCCTGCTGATCGAAGTGGCGCAGCGCCTGAAGGATTCGCTGCGCGAGGGCGATACGGTGGCCCGTCTGGGCGGCGACGAATTCGCCATCCTGCTGACCGATCTGGTCAGCACCAGCGAGGCGGCCGACATCCTGAACCGGCTGCGCAGCGCTCTTGCCTTGCCGTATCGGCTGGACGGCGTGACCGCCGTCATTTCGGGCAGCATCGGCTACACGCTGGTGCCGGGCGACGATGGCGATCCCGATGTGCTGCTGCGTCACGCCGATCAGGCGATGTACGTGGCCAAGCAGGAAGGGCGCAACCGCATCCATCTGTTCGACACCGAGCACGATGAGCGGGTACGCAGCCACCGCGAGAGCGTTTCGCGCATTCAGCGGGCGCTCGACAGCGGCGAATTCCGTCTCTTTTACCAGCCCAAGGTCAATATGCGCCAGGGGACGGTGGTCGGCGTCGAGGCGCTGATCCGCTGGCAGCACCCGGAATTCGGCCTGCTTGCACCGTCCGAGTTCCTGCTGACCCTGGGCGACAATCCGCTGCTGGTCGATATCGGCGACTGGGCCATCCGCGAGGCGCTGACCCAGATTTCGACCTGGCGCCAGGGTGGCTTGCGCCTGCCGGTCAGCGTCAATATCTCCGGTCGGCACTTGCTGCATCCTGAATTCACCGAGCGTCTGGCGCGTCACCTCGGGGCCTTTCCCGGCCTCAATCCGCGCTACCTCGAACTGGAAATCCTGGAAACGGCGGCACTCGAGGACGTCAATCACGTCTCCCGCGTGATCGGCAAATGCCGTGAAATGGGCGTCGAGTTCGCCCTCGACGATTTCGGTACCGGCTATTCCTCGTTGCTCTACCTGAAGCGCCTGCCGGCCAGGACGCTGAAGATCGACCAGTCCTTCGTGCGCGACATGCTGGAGACGCCGGAAGGCACCGACGCCATCGCCGGCATTTTGGCGCTGGCTTCGGCCTTCAAACGCAAGGCGGTAGCCGAAGGGGTGGAAAGTGTCGAGCAGGGCATCGTGCTGCTTCGCCTCAATTGCGACGTCGGTCAGGGTTATGGCATCGCCCGCCCGATGCCGGCAGCCGAGGTGCAACCGTGGGTGGCGGCCTACAAGCCGGATTCAGCCTGGCTGGCCAGCGTGGTGCTGCCGTGGCGGCGCAGCGATTTTCCGCTGGTCGTCGCCGAAGTCGAGCAGCGTCGCTGGCAGGATCAGGTGGCGGCCGCCGTCGAGCGGGGCGACAAGGTGTTGCCGGCCAACCGCATCGGCAAGCTGGCCGGCAGCCGTTTCGGGCGCTGGCTGGCTGGCGTCGGTTTGCGCCGCTACGGCCAGCTGGCGCAGTTCCAGAAAATCGAGGACCTGCATATCAAGGCCCACCGCATTGCCACCGAAATCGGCGTGCGCCTGGGCAAGGGCGAGTTGGCCAAGGCGCACGAACTGCTCGCCATGCACAACGAGCGCAGCAAGGAGCTGGTGGCTGCCTTGCTGGCCCTGCGTATCGCCGTGGCCGACATGACGCACAAGCCGGTGGTGACGCCGCCTTTGCACAGCACTTTCGGCCCTTTGCACGGCGGGCGTTGACGGCTGCGGTGCACGGGCAAAAAAGGCAATTTTTCGGCGGGCTGAGTGGGTCGTGCACGGGCGGTAGCCTTGCTGCATGACCGCCTGATGCGCCTGGTGCACGGCTTGGCGGTGCGCAGCGGCCTGGCCCAGATGGTGGCCTTCTACCTGAACGGCCTGCAGGCCGAGCACAAGCTCAACCGCGGTGGCCGGCTGCTCTTCCGTATCCGCCACTCGGCCTGGTATGGCGTGGCAGTAGGCTTGCTGGCGGTGATTTCGGCGGGCACCAGCCTCTATCCCTTCGGTCCGGTCATCGTTGGTGCCACCGTCTTCGCACCGGGGCGCTGGCGCGGCGTCATCCTCGGAGCCACCCTGGGGGCGGCGCTCGGCGCCACGGCTTTCGTGCTGCTCATCCAGCACCTGGGTGTCGGGCTGGTCGACGAGTGGTTTCCCGGTATCCGCACGCATGCCCTGTGGGCCGAGTCGGCCTATTGGATCGAACATCACGGCGAACTGGCGCTCGGCCTGATCGCTGCCTTGCCGGTGCCGCAGATGCCGGCACTGATTGCCTCGGCCCTGGGCGAAATGCATCCGGCGGCGGTCTTCATCGCCCTGCTCTGCGGCAAGGGCCTCAAGTATGCGACCTATGTTCTCGGCGTGTTGCTGCTGCTGCGCGCCATGCGCCACGTCGCCGAATGGCAGGAGCCGCCCGCCGGCTAGGCCGCCGGCGGTGCCGCTCGCGCCAGGCGGGGCGGCTCGAACAGCGAGCTGATGTGCACCTGCTGTATGTCCGGCTGATCGGGTACGGCGTACATCACATCGGTCATCATTTCCTCGAAGATGCCGCGCAGGCTGCGTGCCCCGGCCTTGTACTCGATGGCCAGTTCGGCCATCTGGCGGAAGACGCCGGGCGCGATGTGCAGGTCGACGCCGTCGGCCGCCAGCATGGCCTGGAACTGCCGGAAGATGGCGTTCTTCGGCTCGGTCAGGATGCGCACCAGCATGTCTTCGGTCAGCGCATGCAGCCGGGTGACGATGGGCAGGCGGCCGGCGAATTCGGGGATCAGGCCGAATTCGAGCAGGTCGGTCGGCTTGACGCGGGCATTCAGGCGCTCCAGGATGCGCTGGTCGTCGCCGCCGCCGGTCGAGATGAAGCCGAAGGTGTGCGTCTTGGTCAGGATGTTGTCGAGGCCGACGAAGGCGCCGCCGCAGATGAACAGGATGTGCGTGGTGTCGATGTGGCGGCCGTCCTTCAGGCGTACCGGGGCGCCTTCCATGATCTTGAGCAGGGCATGCTGCACGCTCTCGCCCGAGGTGGCGCGTTCCTGGCCGCCGATGGCCTTCAGCTTGTCGACTTCATCGACGAAGACGATGCCGCGCTGGGCGCGGGCCAGGTCGTCGTTGGCCCGGTCGAGCAGGCGATGCAGGATGGCTTCGATCTCGTCGCCGACGAATTGCGTCTGGGCCAGCGAGGTCGCGTCGGCGGTGACGAAGGGTACGTCGAGGATGCGGGCCAGCGTTTCGCACAGCAGCGTCTTGCCGGTGCCGGTCGGGCCGATCAGCAGGATGTTGCTTTTGGTCAGTTCGACCGTGTCCACCGCAGTCGTCTCCATGCGGCGGAAGTGGGCGTAGATGGCGACGGCCAGCGTGCGCTTGGCCTCTTCCTGGCCGATCACGTGTTCGTTCAGGCGGCGGACGATTTCGCTGGGTTTGAGCA
>JAYRUZ010000191.1:0-3999 GCA_041918795.1 Azonexus sp.
TCCGTGTTGTCGCCGACGATTTCGCCCGCGGCAAAACTCAGCGTATTGACCGCCCCGGCGCGGGCCGCCCGCTCGGACAGGCGAGTCGCCAGCCGGAAGGCATCTTCCTTGAACGGCACGGTGACATTCGCCCCCTTGCCACCCGCCGCGACGAATTCGGCCACCGCCGGTGCAAATTCGCCGACCGGCGCCAGGCGGGCCTCATAAACAAGATCCTGCCCGCTTGCCGCGGCGAAGGCGGCATGGATTTGCGGCGATTTGGAGTGGGCGATCGGGTTGCCAAAAACGGCGTAGAGGTCGGACATGGTCTTGAACGCTCAAGAAAACGGGCTGCTTGCCCAAGCCGGGAAGTTTACTGCCCCTTGCCGGTACTCAATGCGTCGCCCTGGGTGAAATACCAAACACGTGCAAAGGAGAGAATGGTTTCACCCTTCAAAGCATCTCTGGGCACAGGCCCAAATGGAGCCGACATGCGCAGGATGCGCTGGGCTGCCAGATCGAGCACCTTGTGGCCGGAAGAACGCGACACTTCGACGTTGTAGAGGCTGCCATCCTCGACGCGCAGTTCGACATACAGGACGACCGAGCCGTACAGCTTGCCGCGCGCCTCTTCCGGGTAATTCAAGGTACCGATGCGTTCGATCTTGTTTTTCCAGGCATCGAGGTAGGCGGCCAGTCCGTACTCCTCGGCGCGCGCGCCGACGAACTTCTTGCGCGGCTTCTTGCTGTACTCGTCGGTCATACGGTTGATCTCGCCCTCCAGGCGAGCCATCGCCTTGGCCGATTCAAGCAGGTCGACGCCGCTGACGTTCGGCGCCGGCGTCGGCTGCTCGGTGGCCGTCGGCGTGCTGGCTACGGTGCGCAGGCTCTTGGCCTGGGTCAGCATCTTGCGCTGGGCGGCTTCCAGTTCCTGCACGCGGCGCTGGGCCTGCTGCACTTCGTCGCCGGCCGTATTCTGCTTGGTCGGCGGCAACGGTGTCTTGGCGCGCCTGTCCTCGTCGGTATTGCCACCGCCATCGAGATTGGCCTGGGCCAGCGCCTGGGCATCGCTCGGCTTGCGGGCGGATTTGGCATTGACCAGGATGATGTCGAGGGCCTTCTCGCGCATGGCCTTCGAAGCATCGGGAAACTGGAAGTGCAGCGTCAGCAAGAGGCCATGGAACAACAGTGACACCCCGATCGCCAGCCACATGCGGCGGTTATCGGGCATCGTCGGCTGCCATTTAAGGGCGGCGGCTTGGCTCACTGCGCTTCCTCCTCCACAGACTCCTCAGTCGCCGCCGGCTCACCGAGCAGGCTAACGAAGCGGCAAGTCACTTCCGGTGCCAGCAGGTCGATGGACTCGACCGCCAGATGCACGCGCTGGCCCGGCGCCAGATCGGCCGGCAGCGACGGCACGCGCAACATCAACGGCAGGTGGTCGAGCTTGACCAGCTGTTCGCGGCGCACGGTGGCGTCGATTTCGTTGACGCCGTGCTGCTGCAGCCAGCGCAGGCACCAGTAGCGTTCCATCAGGCGCTGGAAATCGGCGTAGCTGCCGTAGGTCAGCTCGAAATCGCGCATGGCGGCGAACAGTTCGGCCGATTTCTGCGCGAAGGCCGGCGTTTCGCCCTTCAGGCAGGCGATCAGTTGCCATTGGTTGACCAGATCGCAATAGCGGCGCAAGGGCGAGGTCATCCAGGCATATTGCGGCACGCCGAGGCCCTCGTGCGGCAGCGGCGAGGTCGTCATGCGCACCTTGCCCTGCGTTTGCGCGCGATACAGGCAGGCGACGTTGTGGTCGGCCAGCAGACCGCCCCAGGTCGAGTTGGCGACGATCATCAGCTCGGCGACCAGCTTGTCGAGCGGGCTGCCGCGCTTGCGCTCGGAAATTTCGACGCTGCAGCTCTCCGGGTCGGCCAGATCGCCGACGATGGCGAAGTTGTAGTCGTTCACGCCCTGCACGGCCGACGGCTTGCCGCGCCGGCCTTCGCAGGCGTTGGCAAAATGCCAGAGATGCAGCAATTCCTTGGCGAAGGCTTCGTCGGGCAGGGTGCTACCGACGGTTTCCGCATTGAACCAGGGTTCGACTTCGTGGTGCCGCAGATTGGCCGCGATGTGCACCATTTCGACGCGCGATTCGTGCGCAACGATCTCGAACGTGTCGTTAACCGTCAGATAGAGCGAGACCGCCGGGCAATCGACGCCGCCGGCCAAGGTGTAGTTCTGCACCACGGCGTCGGGCAGCATGGTGATCTTGTTGCCGGGCATGTAAACCGTCGACAAGCGGGTACGCGCCACGCCGTCGAGCGGCGAACCGTGCTCGATGGCCAGCCCCGGCGCTGCGATGTGAATGCCGATGCGCGAGCCGATGCCGGGCAGCCAGGTGACCGACAAGGCATCGTCGATTTCGGTGGTATTGGCATCGTCGATCGAGAAGGCGCGCACGTCGGCGCGCGGCAGGTCACTCGGCAGCTTGGGCGCATCGAGCGCCGGGAAAGCCACGCCCTTCGGGAACTGCTCGTGCAGGAAGCGCTTGTAATGCAGATAGTAGGCCGACTTGATGGCGCCGCACTTGAACAGCAGCTGCGGTGCGGTCAGGCCGGTTTCGGCGCAGGCCGTTTCGAAGGCTTTGGTTTCGGGTTTGTTGCGGTCCGGCGCGTAGAGCAGCGCATCGGTCAGCGGCACGATCTCGGCCGGCAGGCGGAATTCCTTCAGGTCGGTGATCCAGCCTTCCATCGCGAGCGCTTGCTGACGCTTTTTTTCAAGACTGGCCAGAGCAGCTGCGAGAATGTCGGCAGGCGCTTTTTTGAAGCGGCCCTTGCCTTTGCGGTGGAAATAGACGGGCGCGGCGTGCAGGGCAAGCAGCACCGCCGTCGCTTCGACCGGGGCGGGGTCGTGTCCGTAGTAATCACGGGCAAAATCCAGAAACGAAAATTCGCCATCGTTCACGCACTCCCACAGGAAATCCGGTTCGATCTCTTCGGCCAGCGGTGTCGCCTGCTCGAGCAGGGCCGCGGCCGAAGGCTTTTCGAAACGCAGCAACACCGTTGCCGCCTTGATCTTGCTACGCTTGCCCGTAGGCAATTCGACCTGCAACGAGCTGTCGTTGTCGGTCATGATGCTGCCGGCCTTGAAGCCGCCGTCTTCTTCAAACAATACGTTCATCGGCGGATTATAGCCCAGCAAATTCAAGTATTTGCGGGATGTATTCGGGAAAATGCGTGAAGCTGTGATCGCCGCCCTCGAGCACCTCCTGGCGGCAACCGGCATAGAACTGCTGGGCCTGATGATAGTCGAGCACTTCGTCGCCAGTCTCCAGCAGCAGCCAGTAACGCGAACGCGTTGGCCGGCTGACTTGTCGGCGCAATTGCTCAGCGTGTTCCGGCGTGAAGGTGAAACGCTCGCCGCTATGGAAATTGGCGTGATCGCCGATGAATTTTGCCAAATTCAGGCTGTGCACCGCAGCAGGGTTGATCAGCACGGCATGCAGGCCGTATTTCTCGGCCAGATGGTTGGCGTAATGACCGCCGAGCGAGGAGCCGACCAGCGTAATCCGTCCGCCCGCCGCCACTAGCGGCTCGATCAGCGCCGACACGTCGGCCATCGCCTGCTCCGGCACCGGCGACAATGCTGGGCAGACGAAATGGTCAGCCAAGCCGCGCCGCGCCATTTCCTCCACCATCAGCCGCGACTTCCAGCCCGCCGGCGACGAACAGAAGCCGTGCAGGTAGACGATGGCCGGCGAGCTCAGTGCGCCGTCCATTCGACCCAACCGAAATGCCAGGTGGCCAGCACGACGATGCCGAAGGCGATGCGATACCAGGCGAAGGGCACGAAATCGTGGCTGGAGACGTAGCGCAGCAGCCAGCGTACGCACAGGAAGGCGGACACGAAAGCCGAGACGAAACCGACCGCCCACATGCCGAGGTCGTCGGCATTGAGCAGGGCGCGCTCCTTGTACAGGTTGTAGGCGGTCGCCGCGAACAGGGTGGGAATGGCCAGGAAGAAGGAGAACTC
>JAYRUZ010000192.1:0-1249 GCA_041918795.1 Azonexus sp.
CTGGTCCGCCTGACCACCGGCAACGACCAGCGCCTGCTGCTGCCGGCCTCGGTGCTGGCTGGCGGTTCGCTACTGGTGCTGGCCGATACGGCGGCACGCACCATCATCGCGCCGCAACAGTTGCCGGTCGGCGTGCTGACTGCATTGATCGGCGTGCCGGTCTTCCTCTTCCTGCTGTCGAGGCAGCCGAAATGACGCCGCTGCTCGAAGCCCGCCAGTTGCAGGTCGCCGTCGGCGAGCGCACGGTCATCGAGCGTCTCGACCTTGCTGTCGCCCCCGGCGAACGCCTGGCCATCCTCGGCCGCAACGGGGCCGGCAAATCCACCCTGCTGTCGACGCTGGCCGGCTTGCGTCCCCCAGCCACCGGGGCGGTGCTGCTCGACGGCGAAGATGCCGCCCTGCTGCATCCTCGGCAGGCGGCATTGCGCCGGGCCTGGCTCGGCCAATTCCAGAACGACCCGTTCGGCTCGACCGTGCTGGAAACCGCGCTCACCGGCCGCCATCCTCACCTCGGCCGCTGGGACTGGGAAAGCACCAAGGATGCCGACATCGCGCGCGAAGCTCTGAAGGCGGTCGGTCTGGCCGGCATGGAAAGCCGCCAGATCCACACTCTGTCCGGCGGCGAACGCCAGCGCCTGGCCATCGCCACGCTGCTGACGCAAGCCGCACCGCTCTACCTGCTCGACGAACCGCTGTCGCACCTCGACCTCAACCACCAGATGGCCGTGCTCGAACTGTTCACCGGCACGGCACGCGAATGCGCTGCCGGCGTCGTCATGGTCCTGCACGACCCGACGCTGGCCTTCCGCTTCTGCGACCGCGCCCTGCTCGTCTTCGGCGACGGCCGCACGGAGACTGCTGCGGTGCACGAGCTGTTAACGGCAAAAACCCTCTCCGAACTCTACGGCTATCCGCTGCGCCAGATCGACGATCGCGGCCAGCGCTGCTTCATTCCGGAATAAATCATGAGCATTACCCACGAACAACGCATGCAGAAGAAGAAGGCTGTCATCGACGACAAGATTGCATCTGCCCAGGAAGAACGCGGCGTGCTGCTGGTCAACACCGGCAACGGCAAGGGCAAATCCTCGGCCGCTTTCGGTGTCGTCGCCCGCGCCCTCGGCCACGGCCTCAAGGTTGCCGTCGTCCAGTTCGTCAAAGGCCGCTCCGACACCGGCGAGGAAGCCTTCTTCCGCCAGCAGCCGAATGTGCATTGGCACGTCGGCGGCGAAGGCTTCACCTGGGAAAC
>JAYRUZ010000192.1:1349-3960 GCA_041918795.1 Azonexus sp.
GGCAAGCCAGAAGACCGGCCCGAAGAATTGAGTTGCGCTGAGCCACGGGGTGTGGGCGGTGGACTGTTGTCGGCATCGATGGCGGAAGAACCGCCCGGATTCCCACCGACATCGCTCCCCCTTCCTCTCTCCGTCCAGTTGCGCTTTGGATCGGATATCGCGAGAGGAGGCTTCTGCATCATGCACATCATGGAAGGTTTTCTACCGGTCGAGCACGCACTCGGCTGGACGGCAGCATCCACTCCTTTCGTTGCCTGGGGCGTCCATTCCCTGCGCCGCCGCCTGGATGAACAGCCGGAACAACGCATGCTGCTCGGCGTCGCTGCCGCCTTCTCCTTCGTGCTTTCGGCCCTCAAGCTACCTTCGGTCACCGGCAGTTGCTCGCACCCGACCGGCGTCGGCCTCGGCGCTCTGTTATTTGGCCCAACCGCAATGGTTCCCGTCGGGCTGGTCGTCCTGCTCTTCCAGGCGCTACTGCTCGCTCACGGCGGATTGACCACGCTCGGCGCCAACCTGTTCTCGATGGCCATCGTCGGCCCCTTCGTCGCCTACGGCGTCTTCCGCCTGCTACGCGGATTCCGCCTGTCATTGGCCGTTGCCGTCTTCGCGGCCGCCTGCCTGGGCGACCTGGCCACCTACCTGACCACGGCGCTGCAACTGGCCTGGGCTTTCCCCGACCCGACCGGCGGCTTCGTCGCCTCCCTGGCCAAATTTACCGGGATTTTCGCCGTCACCCAGATTCCACTGGCGGTCAGTGAAGGCCTGCTCACCGTCGTCGTCGTCAACGCCCTGACCCGCTTCAACGCTGACGAACTACGCTCGCTGAGACTCTTCGCCGGTACCAAGCCCGAGGCGCAGCGATGAGCTGGATAAACGCGCTGCAAAAGCACCGGAACGCCGCCTTGCTGCTCGCCGTCGCCTTGATCAGCGCCTTGCCGCTGTGGCTCTACCACCCGGAAGCCGGCGAAGAAGCCTTCGCCGGGGCCGACAGCAAGGCGCAGGCCCAGATCGGCCAGATCGCGCCGGACTACACCCCCTGGTTCAAGCCTTTGCTCGAACCGGCCAGCAGCGAGATTGCCTCGCTGCTGTTCGCCCTGCAGGCTGCCCTCGGCGCCGGCATCATCGGTTACTGGCTGGGCGCCGTCGTCACCCGCGAACGTCTGCGCAAGCAGTTTGCCGACCAGGAAGCCGCCCGCCGGCAAAATACTCCAGCTGAGACATCCATCGCTCCCAAGCTAGGGGATTCGTGCTGATCGAGCAGGCCGCTTATGGCAGCCGCTGGCGGCGGATCTGTCCCGGGGCCAAGGCGACCTTCGCGCTGGCCGGCGTCATTGCCGCCTTTGTCGCCCCCAGGCCGGAAACAGCCTGTGCGGTTGCCGTCGTGCTGATACTGAGTGCCTTGTTCGGCGCTGGCACCCCAGCCCGCCTCTACTTGCGCATCGCCCTCCCGGCCACAGGATTTCTGCTCCTGTCCAGTCTCTCGCTGCTGATTTCCTTGAACGGAGACGGCAACGGTGGCATCGACTGGCAGCTGGCGCCGGATGCTCTTCCCCGCATTGCCGAAGCAGGAGCCCGCTCACTGGCCGCGTTGGCCGCCCTGCTCTTTCTCGTGCTCAGCACGCCGCTACCCGACCTGATCGTGCTGCTGCGTCGGCTACATACGCCGGAAGTCCTGCTTGACCTGATGGTGCTGTGCTATCGCATGCTGTTCGTTCTCTCGGAAGCCCTGAACGACACGCTGGTCGCGCAAAAGGCCCGCCTCGGCTTCGTCACTTACCGGCGCAGCCTGCATTCGCTTGGCTTGCTGACGGCCAGCCTGACCGCCCAGGTCTGGCTGCGCGCCCGCGGTCTGCATCAGGCCGCCCAGGCCCGCAATGGCGACGGCCCACTGCGCTTCGTGACCGACAATTATCCGACTGCTCGCCGCGACCTCGGGTTTTCGCTGCTCGGCAGCCTGCTGCTACTCGGCTTGGCCGGTTTCGGAAGATTGCCATGACGCCGCCCCTACTCCGTCTTGCCGCCGTCGACTATCGCTATGACGCCCGCAGCGCCGGAGGTCTGCTCCACTGTTCGCTGCAGATTGCGCCGGGTAGCCGCAACGCCTTGCTGGGCGCCAATGGTTCCGGCAAGACAACTCTGATGCAGCACTGCATCGGCCTGCTCAAGCCCCAGGCCGGGCAAATCGAATTCGACGGCCAGCCTGTCGACTATGGCCGCAACGGCCTGGCTGCACTGCGTCGCCGGGTCGGACTGGTGTTTCAGAACCCGGAGCGCCAGTTGTTTTCGGCCAACGTTTTCGAGGACATCTCGTTCGGCCCGCTCAACCTCGGCCTTGACGCCGACACGGTACGCGCCCGCGTTGACGAAGCGCTGGCCGCCGTGTCGATGAGCGAATATGCCGACACCCCGGTGCACCACCTCAGTTTCGGCCAGAAAAAACGTGTCTGCATCGCAGGCGTACTCGCCATGCAACCCGAACTGCTACTGCTCGACGAACCCATGGCCGGGCTCGATGCAACCATGCAGGCAGAACTTCTGGCCGTACTCGATGCCCTGTCGGCCCGTGGCATCACCATCGTACTGTCGACGCACGATGTCGATTTCGCCTACC
>JAYRUZ010000193.1:0-3955 GCA_041918795.1 Azonexus sp.
GAAAAGATTGCTGTGCTGGCCTTGGACAAGACCGGCACGCTGACGCAAGGCCGGCCACAGGTGACCGACATCGCGGTGCGTGGCATCGAGCGCGAGCAGGCACTGGCCTGGGCCGGCGCCCTGGAAGAAAATTCCGAACACCCGTTGGCACGGGCGGTCGTGGAGGCCGCTGCTGCGGTGCACCGGCCAAAAACGGCAAATTTCAAGGCCACGCCGGGGCGCGGTATCGAGGGTGAAGTGGACGGCCGACTACTGCGCCTTGGTTCGCCGGCCTGGCTCGGCTGTGCCGACGATCCGGCCATCATTGCGTTGCAGCAGGCGGGCCGGACGGTGGTGGTGCTGGCCGAAGGCGACGATGTGCTGGCCGTATTCGGCGTTGCCGATGCGCTCCGTCCGACCTCGCGCCAGGCCATCGCGCGACTGCGTGCCCAGGGCATTCGCGTCGTCATGCTGACTGGCGACAATGCCCAGACTGCTGCGGCGATTGCCGCCGAGGCGGGGGTCGACGAATTCCGTGCCGGCATCCTGCCTGGCGACAAGGCGGCGGCGATTGCCGAGTTGAAGCGCGCCGGCGTGCTGGTGGCGATGGTCGGCGACGGCATCAACGATGCGCCGGCATTGGCCGCGGCCGACGTCAGCTTTGCCATCGGCGCCGGCTCCGACGCGGCCATCGAGGCGGCCGACCTGACGCTGATCCGCAACGACCTGCTCGGCGTGGTCGATGCCATCGATCTGTCGCGCGCGACACTGCGCAAGATTCGTCAGAACCTGTTCTCGGCCTTCATCTACAATACCCTCGGTATTCCGCTGGCCGCCTTCGGTTGGCTCAGTCCGATGGTGGCGGGGGCGGCGATGGCGATGAGCTCGGTCTCGGTCGTGTCGAATTCACTGTTGCTCAAGCGCTGGCAACCGAATAACAAGCAAAAACAGGGATAAGTTAGGCAATCTTGATGACCGGAACGGCAATTAAGGGGCGACCGGAGCAGGAAGTGGCCGGCGAAGGTGGCTACGCCCTGGGCGGTGGGGCTGTGCGCGAGGTCGATGCGGCCTGGCGCGGTGCCATGGATGCCGTCCAGGTCGGTCTCTTCGTGCTGCAGGGAACGCGTTTCGTGTACGCCAACCCCTGTCTCTGTCGCCAGTTTGGCTATGACGCCCACGAGCTGCTCTCGGCGCGCGGCCTGCTCGATCTCTTTGGTGCGGAATTCCATCCCGTGTTGTTGCAGCAATGGCTGCCAGGGCAGGAAATCTGTGGTACCGGCTACGAACTGACAGCACGGCGCAAGGACGGCTCCGAATTTGCGGTGACGCTGCTCGGGTCGATGGCGCAATTTGGCGGTCAGCCGGCGTTGGTTGGCACCGTCCTTGATTTGACGGCGCAAAAGACTGCCGAGGCGAAGATTCGCGAACTGGCCGAATTCGATGCCTTGACCGGTCTGCCCAACCGCCGTCTGCTGCGCGACCGGGTCAGCCAGCTGCTGGCGGCGGCCGAACGCGACAGCATGCCGGTTGCCCTGATGTTCATCGATCTGGACCACTTCAAGCGGGTCAACGATTCGCTTGGCCACAGCATCGGCGACGAGCTTCTCTGCGCCGTGGCGCAACGCCTGGGCACCGTGGTCCGGCGTGGCGACACGCTGGCCCGCCTGGGTGGCGACGAGTTTGTCCTGGCCATGCCCGGCCTGCACACCGCGACCGCGGCGGATATCGCCCGCCGCCTGGCCGAGGAGTGTTCCCAGCCCTTCGCCATCGGTGGCCATGACCTGACGGTGACGCCGTCGATCGGCATCAGCATCTATCCGCAGGACGGGACGGATATCGAGACGCTGCTGAAGAATGCCGATGTGGCGATGTACAAGGCCAAGGAACTGGGGCGCAACACCTTCCAGTTCTTTGCCGCCGACATGAACACCGCAACGCTCGACCGCCTGCTGATGGAAAGCAACCTGCGGCGGGCGCTGAAGCAGAAGGAATTCGTGCTGCATTACCAGCCGCTGGTCAGCCTGCGCAGCGGCCTGATCGTCGGCGTCGAGGCGCTGATCCGCTGGCAGTACCCCGATCTCGGCTGCATCATGCCGGACCGCTTCATCCATGTAGCCGAGGAAACCGGGCTGATCAACCAGATCGGCGACTGGGTGCTGATCGAAGCCTGCCGCCAGGCGCAAGCCTGGATCGAGCAGGGGCTGGCGCCGCTGACCATGGCCGTCAACGTGGCGCCGGGGCAGTTCCGCCAGACCGGCTTCGTCGAAGCGGTGGCCGGGGCACTCGGCATGTCCGGGCTGGAACCCGGCTTGCTCGAACTGGAAGTGACCGAACGTACGGTGATGAACGAAGCCGACCTCAACATGGGCACGCTCAATGCGCTGCACCGAATGGGCGTCGAACTGTCGCTCGACGATTTCGGCACCGGCTATTCGTCGCTCGCCTATCTGAAGCGCATCCCGGTCGGCAAGCTGAAGATCGACCGTTCCTTCGTCTGTGACCTAGTGACCAATCCGGATGACCAGGCCATCGCCTCGACCATCGTCAGCATGGGGCGCAACCTGCGCCTGACCGTGCTGGCCGAGGGCGTCGAGACAGCAGAGCAACTGCAGTTGCTGCGCAATATGGATTGCGACATGGCGCAGGGGTACCATTTCAGCCGTCCGCTCGCGGCCGACCAACTGAGCGATTTGCTGCGCCGGCAACCTTTCACCTTCTAGGAAACACAGCAATGGAAAACACCGTGATCAAGATCGGCGGCATGAGCTGCCAGGGCTGCGTCAAGAATATTACCGGTGTGCTGACCGGCCTGGCCGGGGTGGCGGCCGCCGAGGTGTCGCTCGAAGCGGCCGAGGCCAAGGTGAGCTTCGATCCGGCCGCCGTCAGCCGCGAGGCCTTGCTCGGCGCGATTGAGGATGCCGGCTTCGACGCCGAATAAAAATACAAATCCAGAGAACAGCAATGGCCGAAGAAAAACTCCGACTGACCCAACTCTCCCACGGCGGCGGCTGCGGCTGCAAGATTGCGCCCGGCGTGCTGGAGCAGATTCTCAAGGGCATGCCGCCGGGCATCGTGCCGCCGCAATTGCTGGTCGGCACCGAGACCAGCGACGACGCGGCGGTGTATCAGATCAACCGCGAGCAGGCCATTGTCGCGACGACGGATTTCTTTATGCCCATCGTCGACGACCCCTATGATTTCGGGCGCATTGCCGCGACCAACGCCATTTCCGACATCTACGCCATGGGCGCGACGCCGCTTTTCGCGCTGGCCCTGGTTGGCATGCCGGTCAAGGTGTTGCCGATGGAAACCATCGGCAAGATCCTCGAAGGCGGTGCCGCCGTGTGCAAGGAGGCGGGCATTCCGATCGCCGGCGGCCATACCATCGATTCGGTCGAACCGATCTACGGTCTGGTCGCCATCGGCATCGTCAATCCGCAGCACCTGAAGCGCAATGCCGGCGCCCAGCCGGGCGACAAGCTGATCCTGGCCAAGCAAATCGGGGTCGGCGTCTATAGTGCCGCCTTGAAGAAGGATCTGCTGCACGCCGCCGATTACGAGGCAATGATCGCCAGTACCACCCAGCTCAATACGCCGGGGCCGCTGCTCGCCTGCCTCGACGGCGTGCATGCGCTGACCGACGTGACCGGCTTCGGCCTGCTCGGCCATCTGCTCGAAATCTGTCGCGGTAGCCAGGTGCGCGGCAAGGTCAATTTCACCGACCTGCCGCTGTTGCCGCGTGCCCGTGAATTTGCCGAAGCCGGCCACATCACCGGCGCCTCGGGGCGCAACTGGGCGAGCTACGGCCACGATGTGGCCTTGGCCGACGGCCTGGGCGATACCGCGCGTGCCTTGCTGACCGACCCGCAAACCTCCGGCGGCCTGCTGGTGTCGTGTACGCCGGACACGGTAACCGAAGTGCTGTCCCTCTTCCTGCAACAGGGCTTCACGCATGTCTCGGTGATCGGTGAAGTCG
>JAYRUZ010000194.1:0-3933 GCA_041918795.1 Azonexus sp.
CCAGGAATTACTGAGTCAGTACGCCACGCGGCTTCTTCGGCGCGTTCGCGAAGAGGCGGTCGTATAAGCAGTTCGGCAACAGGCGAAGCAACTTGGCGACGACACCCATCTGCCAGGGAATGACGGTATAGCTTGCGCCGCGCGCTATGGCGGCGGCGAAGCGTTGCGCCGCTTTCTCGACCGGCAGCAGGAAAGGCATGCGGTAAGGATTGATCGCCGTCATCGGCGTTTCGATGTAGCCGGGCGCGATGGTGACGACGCGTATGCCGTACGGTCGCATTTCGAGGCGCAGGCTCTCGAGGTAGGAGATCGCCGCCGCTTTCGATGCCGAATAGGCTTCCGCCCCCGGCAGGCCACGAATGCCGGCCACCGAGGCGATGCCGACCAGTCGCCGTTCGCCGGATGCCGCCTTCATCGCCGGAATGAAGGGCGCGAAGGTGGCGGCCATGCCGAAAACGTTGGTATCCATCACGCGCTTGAAGACGGCGAGGTCTTCTTCATGCTCCGTCAGCGTGCCGGCCGAGACGCCGGCGTTGGCGATGACGATGTCCGGCGCGCCGAAGCGGGCGATGAAGTCGTTTGCCGCGTCATGCAGGGCGCCGGCATCGGTGACATCGAGCGCGTAGCAGGCATGGGCACCGCCCAGGCGCTGGCTGAGGCCGTTCAGGAAATCCATCCGCCGAGCGGCCAGGCCGAGCCTCGCCCCTTGTCCGGCGTAGTAAACGGCAAGCGCCTCGCCGATACCGGACGAGGCGCCTGTGATGAAGACCTTCAGGGCCAATTACTTCTTGCCGCTCTTCTCGGCGCGCGACTTGGCGATCAGCTTGTCGGCAATGGCCAGGGCGTCGTTGAAATCCTTCCCGATCACCATGTACTTGCCTTCGACAGCCAGGGTCGGCACGCCACCGATCTTGTAGGCCTGGGCCAGTTGATCGCCGCGCTTGACCTTGCTCATGACACCGAAGGAATTGAAGGCATCGGCGAATTTCTTGGCATCGACACCTTTCTTGGCAACCCATTCGGTCGCGGCCTTTTCTTCGAACAGGTTGACGCGTTCCTGATGAATGGCCTTGAAGATGTCGGCATCGAACTTGCCGCCGTCGCCGGTGACTTCCAGCGCGTAGTACAGCTTGGCGATATTGGCCCAGGCGGCACGTCCGAAGCTGACCGGCACCTTCTTGAGCACGACATCGGCCGGCAGCTTGGCCGCCCAGGCGGTGAGCAGCGGGTTGAAGTCGGCGCAGTGCGGGCAGCCGTAGCTGAAGAATTCGATGACCTCTATCTTGCTCGCATCATCGGTCGGCTGGGCCGGGGTAATCGGCGTGTAATCCTTGCCGGCGGTCTGGGCCAAGGCAGGCACTGCTGCGGTGCACAGGGCGGTTAGGGCAAAAATGGCACTGACGAAACTGCGACGGTCAAACTTCATCTGCGGTGCTCCTTATTTGGCGAGTTGGGCTTCGATGCCGGATTTGGCAAGCTCGGCCCGGACTTTGTTCAATTCATCGATCTTGGTGTAGGGGCCGACGCGGACGCGGTAGAAGGTCTTGTCCTGGATCATGACCTGCTGGACGACCGCCTCATGCCCCATGAAAGCCAGCTTGGCCTTCTGGTTGTCGGCATCCTGCGCCGTACTGAAGGAGCCGGCCTGCAGGAAGAGCGGCGTCTTGCTCTCCTTGGACTCTTCCTTCTTGTCCTCTTTCTTCGGCTCTTCCTTCTTGGCGTCCTTGCCTTCGTCCTTCTTGGCCTCTTCCTTGGCGACCGGCTTGCCGTTCTTGTCCGGCACTGCATCGGCCTTGCCCGGCAGGATGTCGTAGAACTGGAAGCGCTTCTCCGGCACCGGATCGCCCGGCTTGCCCGGCAGCGCCATCGGCTGTTGCGGCTGGCCGTTGGCGGCTGGCTTGCCCGGCGCACCATCCTGCTGCTTGGCCGGCGTCTGCACCTTCTCGACGAAGGGCAGCGGCGACTTGTTCAGGTACCAGACGACGCCGGCGGCCATCGCCACACCGAGCACGAGGCCGATGAACATGCCGATCAGCGTGCCGCCGCCGGATTTTTTCTTGGACGGCTGGGTCTTGCGGGGTTTCATGTCACGGCTCATCGTGAACTTTCCTTACATGGATTCGGGGCAGCTGACGCCGAGGATGGCCATGCCGTTGCGGATCACCTGGCGCACGGCGGCGGCCAGGGCGACGCGGGCATCGCGCAGCTTCTCGTCGTCGACCAGCATGCGCTCGGCGTTGTACCAGCCGTGGAATTCGCCGGCCAGATCCTTCAGATAGAAGGCGATGGAATGCGGGGCGAGATCGCGCGCGGCGGTTTCCACCACTTCGCGGAACTGGGCCAGCTGGTTGGCGATGGCCAGCTCGCGCTCGTTGGCCAGCAGCGACAGGTCGGCATCGGCCAGCGCGGCCGAATCACCCCCATGAGCGCCGTTCCACTGGTTGATCACCGAGCAGACGCGGGCGTGGGCGTACTGGATGTAATAGACCGGGTTTTCGTTGGTCTGACTCTTGGCCAGATCGAGATCGAAATCGAGGTGCTGATCCGACTTGCGCAGGGCGTAAAAGAAACGGCAGGCATCGTTGCCGACTTCGCGACGCAATTCGCGCAGCGTGACGAACTCGCCGGAACGGGTCGACATCGAGGCCTTCTGCCCATTGCGGTAGAGCACCGCAAACTGGACCAGCGCAACGTGCAGCTTGTCGGAATTCAGGTCGAGCGCCTTGATGGCACCGGTGACACGCGGGATGTAGCCATGGTGATCGGCACCCCAGATGTTGATGACCTTGTCGAAACCGCGCTCGAACTTGTTCAGGTGGTAGGCGATGTCGGAGGCGAAATAGGTGTACAGGCCGTTCTCGCGCTGGACGACGCGGTCCTTCTCGTCGCCGAAGGCGGTGGATTTGAACCACTTGGCGCCGTTCTGCACGTAGATGTGGCCCTTCTCTTCGAGCAGGGCGACGCAGCGCGCGACCAGGCCCGTATCGTAGAGCGACTTTTCGGAATACCAGACTTCGAATTCGACGCCGAATTCCTTCAGGTCGTCGCGGCAATCTTCGAGCTGCTCGTTCAGTGCATGCTGATGCACGTAGTGCCAGTCACCGCCAAGCAGTTCCTTGGCCTGGGCAATCAACGCATCGAGGTGCAGCTCGCGTTGCTGCTTGGCTTCGTCGTCGGCACGACCGCCTTCCGGCAGGCCCGGCGTGCCGGCGATCACATCGGCGGCGGCACGGACGAACTTGTCGCCGTGGGCGACCGTCATCTGCTTGGCCATTTCGCGGACGTAGTCGCCCTGGTAGGCGTTGGGCGGGAATTGCACCGTCTGGCCATGCTGGTCGAGGTAACGCAGCCAGGTCGACAAGCCGAGGATGTCCATCTGACGGCCCGCGTCATTGACGTAATACTCGCGCGTCACGTCCCAGCCGGCAAAAGAGAGCAGGCTGGACAGCGAAGCGCCATAGGCGGCGCCGCGGCCGTGGCCGACGTGCAGCGGGCCGGTCGGGTTGGCCGAGACGAACTCGACCTGGACCTTCTGCTTGCCGCCGGCGGTGGAGCGACCGAAAGCGGCGCCTTCGGTCAGCACGTTCTTGACGACGCCGGTCTTGGTGCCGGCATCGAGCTTGAAATTGATGAAACCGGCACCGGCCACTTCGGCGCTGGTCACCAGCGACGACACCGGCAATTCGGCGACGAGCTGATTGGCGATTTCTCGCGGATTCTTCTTGAGCGCCTTGGCCAGCTGCATCGCGAGGTTGGTCGCGAAGTCGCCGTGCGTCGGGTCGCGCGGGCGTTCGAGCTGGATGGGAGTATCGGTTGCGGTCGGGGCAACGCTGGCCAGGGCCTGTTGCAGGAGTTCGGTCAGCTGGGCTTTAACGTCTTGGGCCATTGATTTTTGGCGAAAAAAGCAAAAGCGCGATTATACGCTGCCCGGCC
>JAYRUZ010000195.1:0-3903 GCA_041918795.1 Azonexus sp.
GGCCACCGCCTGGGTCATGGGGGCCGAAGGCGAGGGCATGCGCCGCCTGACGCGCGAGACCTGCGACCAGTTGGTCAATATCCCGATGTACGGCTCGGTCGAGAGCCTGAACGTTTCGGTCGCCGCCGGCGTCTGTCTGTTCGAGGCGCGTCGCCGCCGCGGCTGACGCCTTGCCGCGCCGCCCGTACCGGGCGGTGCAGATCTTGCTTGATTCAATCGGCCGGCAACGCTGTCGGCCTGCGGTCGGTGCAAAGTCGCGCCTGACCTTGCCGGTTCGATCGCTGCCCAGCCTTGTGCGGCAAGCGATTGCGCTGTTCCGCCAGCCCTTGTCGCTGGCTGGTTGCGGCGAGTGCGCCCTCGATGGATGCACTGCTCCAGCGCCCGGTAATCCTCATTTGCACAGCGTTTGTGCAGCGTTCCCGTATTCGTCGATTCGTCCCGCCGTGCCTCTGGCGCGTCCGGATGGATGATTTGCTATCCGATTCGCCACGATCATCATGAGCAAGAACCCCAAAATGCGCGCCAAGCGCCTGAACAATCCGCTGGCCTGCCGACTTTCCGAGCCGGAGCAGGTCGAGATCATGCTGAAGCCTCGCCTGCACCTCGAGTGCGTGCTGTACGGTGAAACTCGCGAGCCCTTGCATCTCGCCTCCATCGTTGGCGTCATCAATGTCGCCATGGCGCTGGCCTATCTGCACAAGGACAAGTATTCGATCAATCTCTACGAGTCGCTGCAGCAGACGCTGGTCGAAATTGCCCGGCGCGGACTCGCCAGCGATGAGGAGTCGCGTCGCCTGCAGCGCGTTTTCAATGTGGCCGACGACTATATCGTCGGCCAGACCAAGGCCGACGTGCTGCGCGCGATCAATCTCGTCGAGTACCAGATTCGGCATGGCGAGGGCAATTCGCTATTGCCGCTGCCGCCGCGTCAGAACTGAGGCGGCCACCGTTCACCACGCCGTCGCGTACTCTCCTGCGCGGCGGTCTGGTTCGGGCCGACACCGTTTGTGCCGGTGTCGGCCCACCCCTTTAACTTTGCGTGTGCATGAAAAAGGCCGCCCTCGGGCGGCCTTGGTTTTTTGCCTTTTTCGGCAGTGCACCGCAGCTGTCAGCCTTTTTCCGGTTTCCAGCCGCCGCCCAAGGCCTTGAACAGGTCGACGGCCGCGCCCAGGCGGGCCTGACGGGTGGCGATCATGGCCAGTTGGGCGTCGTTGAACGAACGCTGGCTGTCGAGTACTTCCAGGTAACCGGCGTGGCCGGCTTCGTAGCGCAGTTGCGAGATGTCGAGCGCCTTGCGGGCGCTGACCACGCGGCTGGACTGCGCCTTTTCCGCTTCGCCGTCTTCGCGCAGGCTGACCAGGGCGTCGCGGACTTCCTTGTAGGCGGTCTGCAGCGCGTTCTGCCAGGCGATCAGCGATTGCTGGTTGAGCGCCTTGGCCTGATCGACGCGGGCCGAGGTACGGCCGAAGTCGAGGATGGGCATCAGCGCACCGAGGCCGAGCGACCAGGTGCCGGAGCCGGCGCTGAACAGGTCGGACAAGGTCTTGCTCTCGCTGCCGATGCTGCCGGTCAGCGTGAATTTCGGGAAGTAGCCGGCCTTGGCGACGCCGATGCCGGCGTTGGTGGCGACCAGTTCCTGCTCGGCCATCATCACGTCCGGGCGGCCTTCGATCAGGTCCGACGGCAGGCCTTCCGGCGGCTGCGGCGGCAGCGGCAGCTGGCGCAGGTCGCCGGCGGCGATCTTCAGTTCGGGATTGGCCGTGAGCAGGGCCAGTTGATGGACGGACAGCGTGCGTTGGCGGCGCTGTTCGATCAACTGGGCTTGCGCTGCGGCCAAGGCGCTTTCGGCCTGGTAGCCATCGAGCGGCGAGGCGTAGCCGGCGTCGACGCGCAGCTTGACCAGCTTCAGGCTCTCCTCGCGCGTCTTGACGGTTTCTTCGCTGATGGCGAGCTGGGCGTCCAGGCTGCGCAAATTGAGATAGCTGGCGGTGACCGCGCCGGCCACGCTCAGCCGGATCGAATCGCGCGAATACTGGCTGGCCAGCAAGGTGGCCTTGGCTGCCTCGTTGGCGCGGCGCACGCGGCCCCAGACGTCGAGTTCGTACGAAGTGCTCAGGCCGGCGCTGCGCGCGTTGCGAATGCGCGGCATGGCGCTCGAGTAGGTCGCCGTCTTGGTGCTGGCCTTGGTGTTGCTGCCGGCGGCGTTGCCATCGATTTCCGGCAGGAAGGCGGCGCCGGCCTCGCGGGCGACGGCATCGGCCTGTTCCATGCGGGCCACCGCCTGGCGCAGGTCGGCGTTGTTCTTCAACGCCTGGTCGACCAGATCGTTCAACGTGGCGTCCTGGAACAGCGTCCACCAGTTGGGATCAATCGCCGGGTTGGCGGCGATGGCGACCGGCGTCGGCTTGCTGTCGCCGAACAGGCCGGGCAGCAGCGCTGACGGACGCAGGTAGTCGGGGCCGATGGCGCAGCCGCCGAGGGTGAAGGTGGCGGCCAGCGCGAGGGCGGTGGGGGTGAGACGGGCGATCATGCTTGGTTCTCCTCGGCGTCGTCGGTCGAGACGTGCGACGGATCGATCTGTTTGCCGCGTTCGAGCCACTTGAAGAAGAGCGGCACGAACAGGGTGGCGATGAAGGTGGCAGCGAGCATGCCGCCGAACACGCCGGTACCCATCGACTGGCGGGCGGCGGCGCCGGCCCCGGTGGCCTTGACCAGCGGGAAGACGCCGAGCACGAAGGCGAGCGAGGTCATGATGATGGGGCGCAGGCGCAGGCGGGCGGCCTCGATGGCGGCCTCGACCACGCCCATGCCCTCGGCGTACTTCTGGGCGGCGAATTCGACGATCAGGATGGCGTTTTTCGACGCCAGGCCGATCAGCACGACGAGGCCGATCTGGAAGTAGATGTCGTTCGGCATGCCGCGCAGCCAGATGGCGGTCAGTGCACCCATCAGGGCGAAGGGCACGGCCATGACGACGGCGACCGGCAGCGACCACTTCTCGTACTGGGCGGCGAGGATCAGGAAGACCATGATGATGGCGAAGCCGAAGGCCTGCATCGACGAGCCGGCGCTGCGCTTTTCCTGGAAGGCCTGGCCGGTCCAGGCGATGCCGTAGCCGGTCGGCAGCGTGGCCTCGGCCACCTGCTCGACGATCTTGATCGCATCGCCCGAGCTGACGCCCGGCTTGGAATCGCCCATCACCTTGGCGGCGATGAAGCCATTGAAGCGTTCGACCTGCTCCGGACCGACCACGCTCTTGACGCGGGAAACGGCGGAGAGCGGAATCATCGCCTTGGTCGTCGTGCTGCGTACGTAAACCTTGCCGATGTCGTCCGGCTTCATCCGGAAGTTGGCCTCGGCCTGCAACTGCACGCGATAGACGCGGCCGGCCTTGTTGAAGTCATTGACGTAGAGCGCGCCCATCGTGCTTTGCAGCGTCGAGTAGATGTCGTCGATGGGAATGCCCAGGGCCAAGGCCTTCTGCTCGTCGACTTCGACGTAGAGCTGCGGCACGGTCGGACGGAAAAAGGTCGAAATGCGGGTGAATTCCGGGTGCTTCTGCAGTTCGGCCATGAAAGCCTGGGTGACTTCGTTCAGCTTCTTGGCGTCGCCGTCCACGCGGTTCTGCACATAGACCTCGAAGCCGCCGGCGGTGCCCAGACCCATGATCGGGGGCGGGTTGAAGACCAGGCCCATGCCGTCCGGCTGCATCATGCCGATGCCCATGAACTTGCCGGCCAGATCCTGCGCCTTGCCCTGGCGTTCGTCCCAATCCTTGAGCGGAATGAACATGGTACCGGCGTTGGGCTTGTTGCCGCCGCCGATCAGGTCGAAGCCGGAGACGACGAAGGTGTGCTTGACTGCTTCGTCACCCGAAATCATCTGGCGCATGCGTTCGCCGGT
>JAYRUZ010000196.1:0-3850 GCA_041918795.1 Azonexus sp.
GTCAAGAAGCTGGGCGGCAAGAAGGCGCGGCTGTATGAGGAGTTGCGCACCCGCTTTGTCCAGAACGGCGAGAAGGAAGCGCTGGAGCAGGGCAAGGCGCTGCTCAACGAGGTGCAGCATCTGTCGGCCCTCGACCGCGAGCGCCTGTTCGGCTTCCTGGAAGGCTCGGGCAAGATGATCCTGGTCGAGCCGGGCTATTTGCTGACGCCGGAATCCAAGATGCCTGGCCTGGACGGTCAAAAGATGTCCAAGTCGTATCACAACACCATCACGATGCGCGAATCGGAAGAATCGGTCGCCAAGAAGGTGAAGAGCATGCCGACCGACACCCAGCGCGTGCGCCGCACCGATCCGGGCGATCCGGCGCGTTGCCCGGTGTGGCAGTTGCACCAGGTGTATTCCGACGACAGCACCAAGGAATGGGTGCAGCAGGGTTGCAAGACGGCTGGCATCGGTTGCATCGACTGCAAGCAGCCGGTGATCGAGGGCATCCTGAAGGAACAGGCGCCGATGCGCGAGCGGGCGCAGGTTTATCTGGACGACCCGACGCTGGTCAAGAACATCATTGCCGATGGTTGTGAAAAGGCCCGCGAACTGGCGCGCGAGACCATGCGCGACGTGCGCGAGGCGATGGGGCTGGAATACCACTGATGTTCGGTTATTCCTGGGAAGACCTGATCTGGATGGGCATCGGCTTTGGCGGCCAGGCGCTGTTCATGATGCGCTTCGTCGTCCAGTGGTGGTCGAGCGAGAAGGCCAAGCGCGTCGTCGTGCCGGTGGCCTTCTGGTATTTCAGCCTGGGCGGCAGCCTGGTGCTGGTCATCTATGCCATCCATCGCAGCGATCCGGTGTTCATCTTCGGTCAGGCGCTGCCGTTGGCGATTTATGTCCGCAATCTGATCCTGCATTACCGAAGCCAGGCCCATTCCGAGGCGGCGTGACATGACTGCTGCGGTGGACATGCCTGAATTGGCAATTTTCGAGCCGGTCGCCCGTATCTATGGCGAGCCGCTCGACATGCTGCCGCAGGATCTCTACATACCGCCGGATGCGCTGTCGATCATGCTCGACGCCTTCGAAGGGCCGCTCGATCTGCTGCTTTACCTGATCCGCAAGGCCAACGTCGACATCCTCGATATCCCGATGGCGCCGCTGACCCGGCAGTATCTCGATTACGTCGAGTCGATGCGTGCCAGCAACCTTGAACTGGCGGCCGAATATCTGGTCATGGCGGCCATGCTGATCGAGATCAAGTCGCGCATGCTGCTGCCGCGTCCGAAGCTGGGCGAGGATGGCGAAGTCGAAGATCCGCGGGCCGAACTGGTTCGCCGCTTGATGGAATACGAGCAGATCAAGATTGCCGGCCAGCGCCTGAATGAAATGCCGCAGGCGGAGCGCGAGTTCTTCTGGGTTGAAACCCTGGTCGAGCGCTCGCTGCTGGTGCGTTTGCCGGAAGTCTCGGTCGATGACCTCAAGGAAGCCTGGATGGCCATTGTCCGCCAGGCCGGCTTGAAGAAGCACCACAAGATCAGCCGCGAGGAGTTGTCGGTGCGCGAGCACATGGGCATCATCCTGCGCGCGCTGCAGGAGAAGGGCGGTTTCGTCCAGTTCGAAACCCTGTTCGATGCCGAAATGGGACCGCCGGGGTTGGTCGTTCATTTTCTTGCCATGCTGGAACTGGCGCGCGAGAAACTGATCGAGATTAGCCAGAGCGAGTCCTTCCAACCGATTTACGTTCGTGTGCATCAGGGCGAGAGCCCGATGGAGTCCGATGAAGCCGACACTGATCAAGAAAGTGCTTGAGGCCGCGCTGCTCGCGACGCGCGAGCCGATGTCGACGCACGAGATGAAAAGGCTGTTCGACGAACCCTTGTCGTCCGACACGCTGCGCAAACTGCTCGACGAACTGCGCGGCGAATACGACAAGCGGCCGGTCGAACTGATCCAGCTCGCTTCAGGCTGGCGCTTCCGCACCCGGCCGGAGTATTTGCCCTACCTGGAGCGCCTGAATCCCGAAAAGCCGCAGAAATATTCGCGCGCCGTGCTGGAAACCCTGGCCATCATCGCCTATCGTCAACCGGTAACGCGTGGCGACATCGAGGAGATTCGCGGCGTCGCAGTCAATGCGAATGTGATCAAGACGCTGGAGGAGAGGGGCTGGATCGACGCGGTCGGACATCGGGAAACGCCCGGCCGACCGGCGCTGTTTGCCACCACCAAACAATTTTTGGACGACCTGGGTCTGCGTAGCGTCAGTGAATTGCCGCCGCTGGAGCAGGTCGCCCACACCCTGGAGTTGATGAATGAAAACCAAACGAACGCCGTTCCGGCAGTCGCAGAAGAGCAGTCCTGAAAATCGCCCGGAAGGGGCGGTGCACCGCAGCAGCGAGGGTGAAGGGGAATTCAAGCCGCGCCGAGGCCGCGGTCGCGGCGAAGCGGCAGAGGCGCCGATGGGTGAGGTGGCGCCAGCCGAAAAGCCGGTGCCCCGCCGCAAGCCGGCACCAAATACCGGTGGCCGTGCCAATCGCGGTCAGATCGCCCGTGACGGTCGTCCGCTGGCCGAAGCCAAGCCGGAGCGCCTGCAGAAAATTCTGGCCCAGGCCGGTGTCGGTTCGCGTCGCGAGATGGAGGAATGGATCGCTGCCGGCAAGATTACGGTCAATGGCGAAGTGGCCCACCTCGGTCAGTCGGTCGTGCCTACCGACAAGGTCAAGATCGGCGGTCGGCTGATCAATATCCGCTTTACCGGCAGCTCCCGTCCGCCGCGCGTGCTGATGTACCACAAGCCGGAAGGCGAAATCGTCTCGCGCGACGACCCGGACGGCCGTCCGTCGGTCTTCGCTGCCTTGCCGCGCATGCGGGGTGGGCGCTGGATCAACGTGGGGCGTCTCGATTTCAATACTTCGGGCCTGCTGCTGTTCACGACCTCGGGGGATCTGGCCAACAAGCTGATGCACCCGAGCTCGCAACTGGTGCGCGAGTATGCTGTACGGGTGCTCGGCGAACTGACCATGGATGCCCAGCAGCAACTGCTCAAAGGGGTCGAGCTTGAAGACGGCCCGGCCAATTTCGCTGCCTTGGTCGATGCCGGGGGCGAGGGCGCCAACAAGTGGTATCGCGTGACCATTTTCGAAGGGCGCAATCGCGAAGTGCGGCGCATGTTCGAGGCCGTGGGCTGCACGGTCAGCCGCCTGATCCGTGTCCGTTATGGCCCGTTCGTCTTGCCGCCGCAATTGAAGCGCGGTCGTTCGCGCGAGTTGACCGAGGTCGAGGTCAAGGCTTTGCTGAAGGAGCTCGATAAATTGCCGGTTTCATCGAAAAAGCCCGTATAACTCGCTAGACCGATTGTTCGGGAGGAGTAAACTCGTTATAATTCACGGGTTTGTTCCTCCCGCTGTTTTGGCGGGCAACGTATTTTTTCTGGGGTGGGCGTTTCGCCCATTTTTTATTTGTAGCTATGGATTTGAATTCGCTGATTGAAACCACGGTAACCGGTCTCGGTTATGAGCTCGTCGATATCGAGCTGTCACCGCGCGGCCGCACGATTCGCGTCTTCATCGATGCGCCGGGCAAGGAAGGCGGTATCGATGTCGATGACTGCGCCAAGGTCTCCAACCAGTTGTCGCGCGTCTTCGAGGTCGAGAATGTCGATTTCGATCGACTCGAAATCTCCTCGCCGGGCATGGATCGCGTCGTCAAGAAGGCCTCGGATTTCGAGCGCTTTGCCGGGCAGGATATCCAGATCAAGCTGCGCATTCCCCAGAACAATCGCCGCAATTTCCAGGGCGAACTGCTTGGCCACCAGGATGGCAAGGTCGGCCTGCGTCTGACGCAGGACGGCAAGCAGGAA
>JAYRUZ010000197.1:0-3807 GCA_041918795.1 Azonexus sp.
ACGCTCGCCGCCTTGACGCCGCGCATCTGCGGCAGGCGGTATTGCGGCACGCTGGCGGTAACGCGCAGGCCACCCGGCTGGTAAATGGTGAACAAGGGCTTGCCCGGCGTCGCCATGTCGCCGACTTCGGCCAGACGGCGGGCGACGATGCCGTCGATCGGCGCGACGATGGTGGCGTGGCTCTGGCTCGCGCCGGCGGCCGAACGGTTGGCAGCGGCCGCGTCGAAATCGGCCTTGGCCTTGTCGACGGCGGCCTGGCTGACGAATTTCTGTTCCTTCAAGCTCTTGTTACGTTCGTAATTCAGCTTGGCGTTGGCGTACATCGCCTCGGCAGCGCGCGCCGCTTCTTCGGCTTCGCGGGCATCGATGCGCATCAGCACCTCGCCTTTCTTGACCGATTGGCCGGCATCGACCCGCGTTTCCAGCACGCGGCCGGCCACCTGGGCGCCGACCGTCGCCTGCTGCACTGCCTCGACCAGCGCCTCGGCCGGAAAGGTGAGATCGACCGCATGCGGCTTGACCGCGACCACTGGCAGCGGCTCGGCGGCTACTGCTGCGGTGCACGCCCCAAAAAGGGCAAAAATCAGGGAGCGAAGAGTATGTGCTTTCATGAATATAAGCATACGCTAATTTATATGAATGAGGCAAGCCAGTCATTAACCGAGCAATTGATTTTATTGCCTTTTCCCCGACAACAATTCAGCTTGCCTGCCAGATGTTGCGGCAGCGCGTTTCCTTGATCCACCAACTGGCCAGCGCCCCGAGCACGGCACACAAGGTGACGACCAGCACGCCGTGGCGCCAGGTCGCCACGTCGTAGACGCGCACCCCAGCCACCATCTCGCCCTGCCAGCCGAGATCCATGACCCAGCCGAACAGCGGCTGCAGCAGGGCACCGGCCAGGAAGCCGCCGATGTTGGCGACACTGGTCGACATGCCGGCCAGCAACGGTGGATTGACCTCCTTGGCGCAAGCCCAGCTCAGGCTGAAACCCGCGGTGGTCAGCCCCATCAGTCCGAACAGGGCATAGGACAGGGGCAGCGGCATGGTTACGCCGGAAAGCCAGATCAGCCACAGCAACACATAGAAATGCGAGGCAGCGATCAGCACTGGCTTGCGCCGCCCCAGGCGGTCGGACAGGCTGCCAACCAACAGGCAGCCGACGGCAAAACCGCCGAACCACAGCGACAGATGACTGGCCGCCACCTGGCGCGGCATGCCGTGCACCTGCATCAGATAAGGTGTCGCCCACAGGCCGGCGAAGGTGAAAAAGGCGCCTGACATACCGGTATTGACCAGCAAGGTCGGCCAGGTCGAACGATTCCGCAGCACGGCAAGTAGGCTGTTCAATACCGCAGTACGATCGAAACGCGATTGATGCCCGGCGGCCAAGGCAGCCGGGCTATCACGCACGATCAGCCAGCACAGCACGCTGAGCGTCAGCGAAACAGCGCCAACACCGATGAACACGCCGCGCCAGCCGGTGGCTTGAGCCAGCGCCGACAACGGCGCACCGGCCAGCACCGAACCGAGGTTGCCAATCAGCATGCAGATGCCGACGATGGTGGCGAAGCGGTTTTCCTCGAACCACACCGCCACCAGCTTGAGCATGGCGATGAAGGTGACCGACACGCCGAGCCCGACCAGCGTGCGCCCGAGCAGGGCCAGGTCGAGCGATGGCGCGAAGCCGAACAGGAAGCTGCCCGCCCCGCCGACGATGCCGCCGAGCGCCAGAATGCGACGCGGTCCCAGCGTATCGGCCAGGATACCGGTCGGGATCTGCATCACGGTATAAACGTAGAAATAGGTCGCCGCCAGCACGCCGAGCGAAGCGGCCGAAGTCTGGAACGATGCCGCCAGATCCTGGGCTATGCCTGCCGGTGCGAAGCGCTGGAAAAAGGACAGCACGTAGGCGATCGCGACGACACCGAGAATCAGCCAGCGGCGGCGTTTGAGGCGTTCACTCAACGGGATCATGGGCGGATTCCTCCCGCGGGAGACAGCATCACGAGCCGGCCACGTCGACGCGGACCGGCCAAAAGAATTCGGCGCCCTCAGGCGCCGACGATCTCAGGATATTACTTGAGGGAGAGAACCCACTTGGCCAGGGTCGCTGCCTCGGCATCAGTCACGTTGTTGGGCGGCATCGGCACCTGGCCCCACTCGTTCTTGCTGCCGTTCTTGATCTTGCCGGCCAGGGCGGCTTCGACGCCCTTCTCGGCGGCGCGCTTGGCAACGATGTCCTTATAGGCCGGACCGACGATCTTCTTGTCCACGGCATGGCAGGTCATGCAGTTCTTGCTCTTGGCCAGTTCTTCCGAAGCCTGGGCGGCTCCAACCAGCAGCAGGCCGGCGATGGCGGCAGTAGCGAATTTTTTCATTTTTCCTCCTGTTTGTTATTGATGGACCAGCAAATGTCCGCCGCCAGTCTAACCCGACAGCGCTCCGCCGGGGAGCCTCAGGCGGTCTCGATGAGCAGGGTTTCCAGTTCCAGACGGCCAACCGGGCTGGCCATGGCGATCAGCATATAACCCGGCTTCAACAGGTAATCCTTGTCCGGATTGAACAGCCAGTTGCCATTGCGCTCACGCACGGCCAGCAGAACGTAATTGGCACTGCGCAGCTTCAGGTTGCCCAACGGCTTGGGAATGAAGGCCGCCGGCACCGGCACCTCCTCGACACGCAGGTTCTTCTCGGATTTCAGCATTTCATCGAGAAAGGAAACCACATGCGGCCGGATCATGGCCGAGGCGATGCGCATGCCACCGGTAAAATCGGGCGACACGATGGCATCGGCACCGGCCTTCTTCATTTTCTCGATGTTGCGCTGCTCGGTGCAGCGAGCGACGACGCGCAGGTCGGGCTTCAACTGCTTGGCGGTCAGCACGATCATCAGATTGCGCGAATCGTCGCCGGTGACGGCGAACAGCCCCTTCGCGTCCTCCAGGTCGGCCAGCATCAGCACATCGTCGTCGCTGGCATCGCCGTGCAGGTAAAGAAAGCCCGGGCTTTTTTCCTTGTATTCCTCGAGGCGGTGCAGTTCTTCATCGACCCCGACGTAATGGCGATTGGTCGCCTCCAGTTCATGGGCAATGTTGCGCCCGACGCGGCCGAAGCCGCACAGGATGTAATGCCCCTTCAGTTTCTTGATCGCTTTTTCCATGCGTTTTCTCCGCAAGGTTCCATTAAGGTCGGTTTCGAGCAGGGCAACGGTGACCACCGAGAACAACATCGACAGGTTACCGGCGCCAAGAATGCCGATGATGACGGTCAGCGCCCGTGCCGACTGGTTGCTCGACATGTCGATGATTTCACCGTAACCGATGGTGGAAACGGTGATGAAGGTCATGTAGAAGCAGTCGAACCACGAGTACTTGTGCTCGGTCAGCAGCATGTAGCCGACCGTGCCGAAAATGTGCACGGCAACCAGCATGCCGAGCGCGATGTAGAGCAGGCGGAAGATGTAGCCGATCTGGCTGGAATTGCTGCTGGCGGCCAAGGACGTCTCCGCTTATTCGCCGACCGGCACCGACTGTGTCATGAAGATCACCGCCTTGCCGCCATCCATATTGGCATGGAGGGATTCAACAAGCGGTGGATTGATCGCCTGCTCGGCATCCCACTTGATGATGAAGTTGGCGCCCGAACCGCCAGAGGCGTCATTCAGCTCGACGAACAGTTCCAGCGTACCGAGTGGCGGAATCAACACCGGCGTCGGCACGCGCTCGCCGAGCAGTTTGCCGTGGGTGTCGAAATAACGTGCCGACAAGACGCGCAAGGGCCGCTTGCCGTCGGTATTGCGAATGC
>JAYRUZ010000198.1:0-3797 GCA_041918795.1 Azonexus sp.
TTCGGCATCATTCCGTCGGCGATCAGCCCTTACGTGCTGCGCGCCATCGGCCCGCGTCATGCCTTGCGCTATTTCCAGAGCGCGGAGCGGATCACCGCCGAACGTGCGCTGGCCATCGGCCTGGTCGGCGAGGTCGTTCCTCCGGAGCAACTCGATGCCGTCGTCGCTCAACTGGCCGATGCCCTGCTGCTGGGCGGACCACAGGCGCAAAAAGCGGCCAAGGAGCTCATTGCTGCGGTGCACGGGCAAAAAATCGATGAAACCATTAGCGAGGAAACTGCTCGCCGCATTGCCCGCCAGCGGGCGACCGATGAAGCAAAGGAGGGCATCGCCGCCTTCCTGGACAAACGGGCGCCAGGCTGGATTTGAGATGGGGAGCCGCTAGGGGCTTGACGCGCTTTCGCGGCGTCAAGCCTGTCAGCTGGGAAGCTTCGGCTCGCCGGTCGCGCCCAGTCGGAGCGAGAGCGCCTCGGCATGGCGTTTGAGGCTGGTCACGACCTGGCCGTCGGCACTCATGTCGAACATGCCCTGTACACCGACAACAACGACTGCCATGGTGATCTCGTTCTTGAAATTGAAGACCGGAGCCGCCACGGCCGCGACGCCTGGGACGCGATGAAAGCCTGCAGTGTCGGCAAATCCTTTGTCGCGGATATCGGCCAGCATGGCTTCGATACCGGTCTTGCTCTTAAGCTCGGGTGGAACGTCGGGCGCCTTGATTTCTGCCGCGATGAGCGGCGCGACGGTCTTTTTGGGCATCCATGCGGCGAAGACGCGGCCGGTGGCCGAGGAGAGCAAATCCATCACCGTACCGGTAATCACATTGACGGTGATCGGCCGGCGCGGCCGCTCCCAGCGCACGATGACCGGACCCTTGTCGCCCCAGACGGCGAGGGCGGTGGTCTGGTTGATTTCGTCGCGCATGTCGGCGATGGTGTTCAGGCCCAGGCGAACGCGATCGAGCCGGTCGAGTGCGACCAGGCCGATATTCATGGCGAACGCCCCGAGGTCGTAGCGCGAACTCATCGGATCCTGCTCGACCAGCCCGGCCCGGATCAGGCTGACCAGGTAGCGGTGTACTTTCGATGCCGGCATGTCGGCGGCGGCGGCGATTTCCTTGAGCATCATCGAGCGCTGGCCGTTGACCATGGCCTTGAGGATGCTCATGCCGATTTCGAGTGACTGGACGCCATGCTTGCTGTCGATATCGTCGCTCATACGACCTCCCTGATTTTGTTATTCAGAATCAATTCTATAATTGCCAAATAACTTTTGAAAGCGAGTTGCCGCATGACTTCACTGCGTGTTTACGCCATCGACGGCATCGTGCCGGTGGTCGATCCCACAGCCTACGTTCACCCCAGCGCCGTACTGATCGGCGACGTCATCGTCGGTCCCGGCTGCTACGTCGGCCCCTGCGCCAGTCTGCGCGGCGATTTCGGGCGCCTGATCCTGGAGGCCGGAGCCAATCTGCAGGATACCTGCGTGATGCACGGCTTCCCGGGGACCGATACCGTCGTCGGCGAAAATGGCCATATCGGCCATGGTGCCGTATTGCATGGTTGCCGTGTCGGCCGCAATGCCCTGGTTGGCATGAACGCGGTGATCATGGATAACGCCGTGATCGGCGAGGCGAGCATCATCGCCGCCTCGGCCTTCGTCAAAGCCAGCGAAATCGTGCCTGACGGGGTATTGGTGGCCGGCGTTCCGGCCAAGGTCATTCGCCCGTTGAGCGATGAGGAAATGGCCTGGAAGGCCGAGGGGACGAAAACCTATCAGGACCTGACGCGGCGTTGCCTGGCGACCATGATCGAATCGGCGCCCTTGGCTGCCGTGGAAGCCGACCGCAAGCGTATCGTCATGCCCGACGTCATTCCGCTCACCGAGTTGAAAAAGCGGGGCGGCTGAGCGCCCTCAGGCCATCAGCGGGTCGTATTGCGGAAAGCGTTCCGGCAGGGAGGCGTCGACGATAGGCACGCTGCCGTCGGCCAGGCACATCTCCCGGTCGAGATGGCGATTGGAGCCTGTCTCCAGTCGCTTGTACAACTCCTTGCACAGCAGGCGGGCCTGCTGTCCCGTCCACTCGGGCGGCAGCAGCACTTCCGGCAGTTCCGGGTCGCGCAGCAAGAGGCGACGGTAATCGTGAATGAGCAGGAGCCGGAGCAGGAAGGCATCCTGATCGGAGATTTCCGCCATTTGGTCGCGACGCAGGGAATCGAGAATCGGCTGGTAGGCGGTAACGAAACCTGCGTAGGCCTCGGCCAGTCCGCCTAGGTCCCAGGCGCGGCTGACCAGGTCGGCATCGCTGGCCGACTGGGCAGCGGGGGCGTCGGCTGCGAATAGCGGAAAGAGCGCCGGCAGGGCGGCACCCAGGCCTTCGGCGATCAGCGCATCGAGCACGGTTGGCAGGTCGGCGCCGGGGTGTACGAAGCAGTCGTTGCCAAGAATGCCAAAACCCTGCCAGAACAGTGCGCGCCGGAGCTGCTCGCGCAGCTTTGGCTCCACGTCACCGACGACGAGGATGACCCGCCAGCGACGGTCCCACAACGGCGCATGGGCTGCGTAAATATGGCGGGAAGCTTCATCGAAGCGGCGGCGGCCGGAAGGCGTCAGGACATAATCGGCGCGGCGGCCGATGGTTTCCGTGCGCAGCCATTCTTCTTTCGCTAGCCGGAACACCGAGGTTCGGATCAGGCGTTCGTTCAGTTCCAGCGGTTCGAGCAGGCGGATCAGGCTGCCGAGCCAGATGCGTCCGCCGCGCGGCAGGATGGCATCGCCGAAGGCGGTGATGATCAGCGAACCGGCCTGGACACGGCGTTGTGCTCGAAAGGCGTCGAGGCGCTGCTGAACTGCTTCGGTCACGATGATGGGGTGCGCTAGAAATAAACGACGAAGTTTACCGTACTGTCAGTTCGGTAATCCATTGGCCGAAAGGGGGAATTTACTCCCCCATTGGGCTAGGGACAAGAAAAAGCCCCGGATCGTTGATCGCGGGGCTTCGTGAAGAGACCTCTTTTATAGAGGCCTGGCTTCATATTGACTACCGTTAATCAGCCGCAGGTACCCACGGCGCCGCAGGCGGTGCAGAAATCGCAGCCATCCTTGCGGATCATCGTGTGGTTGCCGCATTCGCTGCACAGCTTGCCTTGGGTCGGCAGCACCTTGTTGCTGGTGGTGTCTTCCGGGGCTTCCAGAATGCCCATCTGTTGCAGCGGGAAGCCGGCTTCGTCGAGGATGCCAAGCATTGCGTAGCGGTGAATGATCAATTGGGCGATATAGGCGACGGTGGACGGATAGGTCTGCTGCTTGCGCGAGCCCGGGACGAAGGCCATGAAATCGCCCAGCGGCTCGGAATAGTCGAGCAGCTTGCGCAGCTTCATGCCGATCCAGGCCGGGTCGAGCACGCGCATGTCGAGCGACAGCAGCTTGGACAGGCCATCCAGGGCGCGCGGGTAGTTGCCCGAGAGCCACATCGAGTACGGACGTGAGGTGCCGTCCGGCAGCGTGATTTCCTTCAGGCCGAGAACGAAATCTTCACCAGTGGAAGGATTGCTGACGTCGACCGTCCAGGACAGGGTGCCGTCGGTGCCGGTCTTCGGTTCCTTGGCGCTGAACAGGGCATCCTTGACCGGGGTCGGGCCGTCATGGGAGAGGGCGCCGAGTTGTTCGACACGCCACTGGATGACTTGCGCCATGGCCGAAACGACCGATGGCATGCGCTTGCGCTCGCCATGCGGCGGCATTTGCATTTCGAAGGCATCGCCTGGCGTCTTGGCCAGGGCTTCGAGCTTCATGGC
>JAYRUZ010000199.1:0-3796 GCA_041918795.1 Azonexus sp.
ACCACCAAACTTGGCGGCCAGCACCGTGGTGATCGCAGCCGTCAGCGTGGTCTTGCCGTGGTCAACGTGACCAATCGTACCAACGTTCACGTGCGGTTTCGTACGCTCGAATTTTTCCTTAGCCATTCCAGTTCCTCAATAATCAAATAAGTAACAAATCCAGAATCCAAGCTAATCGGTGGTGCCCATGGGCAGGATCGAACTGCCGACCTCTCCCTTACCAAGGGAGTGCTCTACCACTGAGCCACATGGGCCTACCTTAAAACTCCAGCCGTACCGCATCGTGGAGCGGGTGAAGGGAATCGAACCCTCGTCTTAAGCTTGGAAGGCTTCAGCTCTACCATTGAGCTACACCCGCTTATTCCCTGCCCGCAGCACAAGCCGCTACAGCATCAAATCTGGTGGAGGGAGAAGGATTCGAACCTTCGAAGGCTGAGCCGACAGATTTACAGTCTGTTCCCGTTGACCGCTTGGGTATCCCTCCGGAGAACCCGAGATTATCCGGACCGACCCACACACTGTCAACACCTGAAATAAAAAAAGCCGACCAACGGTCGGCTTTTTGGACAAATCCGCAAATTACTTCTGGGACAGAACCCAGGTAACCAGCTTCTTGGCCTCGTCATCGGTGACGTTGTTCGGCGGCATCGGAATTTCGCCCCAGGCACCCTTGCCACCGGTCTTGACCTTGGCGGCCAATTTGTCGACAGCGCCCTTGTCACCCTTGTACTTGGCGGCAACTTCCTTGTATGCCGGGCCGACCAGCTTCTTGTCGATGGCGTGGCAGGACATGCAGTTCTTGGCCTTGGCCAGTGCTTCGTCAGCTTGGGCTTGACCGGCCATCACGATACCGGCAGCAGCCATCATGGCAATGTAAACAGCTTTCATTCTCTCGCTCCGTTCAACGGGTTGGTGGATAAATCAGCGTTGGATGATAAAACCCTTTGCCACGCGTTGCAAACAGAAGAAGAAGCCAAAACAACGCAGGTGCAATGAGTTTGTGCGTTACGCCGCACAATCGAATCAACGTGCGACTTGGCCTTCAGTTGACGGCGTTTCTCAGACAGGTTTCGATGACATTGCCAGCAACCCGCCCGCTGCAACGAACAGCCCACCAAAAACCCTATTCTGCCAACGGATCATCTTCGGATCATGCAACCAATCACCCAAACGGGAAGCAGCGATTGCGTAAATCGACATCACCGCGATATCGGTCAAACACAAAGTCGCTGCGATTTCGGCATATTGCAGCGGATAGGTTGCGGCCGGATCGATGAACTGAGGCACGAGGGCCCCGATAAAGACCACAGCTTTTGGATTGGTCAAATTGACCAGCATGCCTTGCGCAAAGAGTCCACGGCGGCGAACAAGGGGCGCATTGGCGTCAACCGGCACCACCGGCGCCCGCCATTTCTGGATGCCCAACCACAGCAGATAAGCCGCACCGATGAACTTGACGACGGAGAATGCCCATTCGGAGGTCGCCAACAACGCACCCAGCCCAAGGGCGACGACCGCCAGATGCGTCAGGATCGCCGCCTGCAGACCGAGAATAGCTGTCAGTGCTGACCAATAGCCGTAGCGTAGTCCCGTACTCATACTGAGCACGGCACCCGGCCCGGGCGTTACCGCGATCAGGATCGCCGCAACGAGAAACCCGAGCCAGACATGCAGAGTCATTTACGGCGCTGAATCTGCGTAACGTCGCGCACGGCACCCTTGTCGGCAGAAGTCGCCATCAGGGCGTAGGCCTGCAGGGCGGCGGACACCACGCGCTCACGGTCGACCGGCTTCCAGGCGGCATCGCCCTTGGCCTCCATGACGGCACGACGGCGGGCCAACTCTTCGTCGGATACAGCCAATTGGATGCGGCGATTCGGGATATCGATCTCGATCCGGTCCCCTTCTTCAACTAGGCCGATGGCGCCGCCATCGGCCGCTTCCGGCGAGGCGTGGCCGATCGACAGACCGGAGGTGCCGCCGGAGAAGCGTCCGTCGGTCAGAAGCGCGCATTCCTTGCCGAGCCCCATCGACTTCAGATAGGAGGTCGGATAGAGCATTTCCTGCATGCCCGGCCCGCCCTTCGGCCCTTCGTAGCGGATCACGACAACGTCGCCGGCCACGATTTTTCCGCTCAGGATGCTGTCCACCGCAGCATCCTGACTTTCGAACACACGCGCATGACCGTTGAATTTCCAGATCGACTCATCGACGCCAGCCGTCTTGACGATACAGCCGTCGAGGGCGATGTTGCCATAGAGCACGGCCAGACCGCCGTCCTGCGAATAGGCGTTGGCCTTGTTGCGGATGCAGCCCTTGGTGCGATCCAGATCGAGCTCGGGATAGCGGCGATCCTGCGAAAAAGCGGTCTGCGTCGGCACGCCACCCGGTGCCGCCTTGTAGAACTCGAGCACATCCAGCGTCGCACTGTGGGTGACGTCGTAGGTATGGATCGCCTCGCCCAAGGTCTTCATATGGACGGTCGACACTTCGGTGTGAATCAGGCCGGCCCGCGCCAGTTCGGCCAGGATGCCCATGATGCCGCCAGCACGGTGCACATCCTCGATGTGATACTGCTGTGTCGCCGGTGCCACCTTGGCCAGGCACGGGGTCTTGCGCGAGATGCGATCGATGTCGGCCATGGTGAAATCGACCAGCGCTTCGCGCGCCGTCGCCAGCAGGTGCAGCACGGTGTTGGTCGAGCCGCCCATCGCCACGTCCAGCGTGATGGCATTTTCGAACGCGGCCTTGGTCGCGATGTTGCGCGGCAGCACCGAGGCATCATCCTGCTCGTAGTAGCGTTTGCACAGTTCGACCGCCAGACGGCCGGCGCGCAGGAAGAGCTGCTTGCGGTCGGCATGCGTGGCGACGACGGTGCCGTTACCCGGCAGCGACAAGCCGAGTGCCTCGGTCAGGCAGTTCATCGAGTTGGCGGTGAACATGCCGGAACAGGAACCGCAGGTCGGGCAGGCGGATCGCTCGAATTCCTCGACTTCGGCGTCGGAAACGTTCTTGTCGCCGGCCTTGATCATGGCGTCGATCAGGTCGACCTTGATCGTCTGATCCTTCCAGTTCACCTTGCCGGCTTCCATCGGGCCGCCGGACACGAAAACGACTGGAATGTTCAGGCGCATGGCAGCCATCAACATGCCCGGGGTGATCTTGTCGCAGTTCGAGATGCATACCATCGCATCGGCGCAATGGGCATTGACCATGTATTCGACCGAATCAGCGATCAGGTCGCGCGACGGCAGCGAGTAGAGCATGCCGCCATGGCCCATGGCGATGCCGTCATCGATGGCGATGGTGTTGAATTCCTTGGCGATGCCACCAGCCGCTTCGATCTCGCGCGCCACCAACTGGCCCATATCTTTCAGATGAACGTGGCCCGGCACGAACTGGGTGAAGGAATTGACCACGGCGATGATCGGCTTGCCGAAATCGCCGTCCTTCATGCCGGTGGCGCGCCACAGGGCACGCGCACCGGCCATGTTGCGACCGTGGGTGGATGTACGGGAACGATACTGGGGCATGGCTACTCTCCGTCTGAAACCTGGCGCCGACACTTTGCTGCAAAACGGCGCGAACTATAATCGGACAATTCTAGCCCACTCAGCCTTTAGATGCTTATCCACCCACAATTCGATCCGGTCGCTTTTTCCGTCGGCCCCTTGGCCGTGCGCTGGTACGGCCTGATGTACATGGTCGCCTTCATCCAGTTCCTGCTGCTCGGCCGCTGGCGCATCCGCCAGGGCGGACGGCCGGTGACCGCCGAACAACTCGACGACCTGCTCTT
>JAYRUZ010000200.1:0-3796 GCA_041918795.1 Azonexus sp.
CACATGAGTCCTAAAGGACTTTTTGAGTTGTCCACAAAACCTGTGGATAACGCTGTGAGTTAGTCCTGTAAATATGCGTTAAACCTGCGTCCTGCATGGGTTTCTATTACAGTGCCGTAATAAAAGGCACCCTCGTATAGCCCTGATTTGGTGCGGTTTCCCGGCGATTTTGACGATTTGTCAAGGGCAGAAATCTGGCTCGTCGCACGCATGTATCAATCTGTAACAAGTGTGAATAAGTCAAGACTTGACACTCATTTTTTTCATTTGGGAGAGACGAGTTAAGCCATGGATGCGAATGAGCTTATATGTCTGCACGGTAGTAAAGCGCAGGAGTATTTTTCATCCGTTGGCTCGGCGATTTCCTAAGGTTCATGAAACAAGGCCTCGGTTTTCCGAGGCCTGTTTCTTTTTCGATCGCTGCTTGCTGCTGGCGACTTCTCAGAACCTGATCAGGGTGCGCAATTGGGCAGAACGACCAAGTTGCGGCATTGACCAGCGGCTGATGCCGGCAATGGGTTCGTCGGGGGCGACCGGATCGGTATAGCGTCGGTCGAAGAGATTGTAGATACCCAGACCAATTTCCCAGGGCTTGCCGGTAGGTGCATATGCGAAATTGAGGTTGGTCAGCAAATAGGGGCTGACCCGTTCGCTACCGTAATTGGCGTGTCGATCGCCTATCCATTGAGTTTCCAGGCCGGCCATCAATCCGGCAATGCCCATCGGCAGAGCGAGATTGAGCTTGGCCATGTGGCGGGGCGAGTTGTCCAGGCGGCCGGTATCGTTGTCGGCATACTGGGCTGATACGCTGCTGCGTAGCTGGACGCCGCTGCGCCAGCGTTGTTCGTAGCCGAGTTCGAGGCCGTTGGCCCGGGTCGGACTGCCATTGGTGACGATGCCGGTGCTGGGATCGGTGCCGACCAGATTTTCGATACGCATGGCGTAGGCCGTTGCGGTGAATCTGGCGAGTTCGGACAAGCGCTTGTCCCAGGTGAATTCGAGCGACGCCATGCGCTCCGGGCCAAGGTTGGGGTTTCCGTAGCTGAGGGTCGGTGTGATGTAGGCGCGCTCGTAGGGCGAGGGGGTACGGAAGGCCGTACCGTAGAGCACTTTGAACAGGCCGAGGTTGCCGGCATCGTGAATGAAGCCGAGGCGAGGGCTCCAGAAATTCTTGCTGTCACTGACCCGGTCATGGCGCAGGCCGATGATCAGCGTGTTGCTGATGCCCAGATGGATTTCATCTTGCGCATAGAGGGTGGCGATACGGCTGCTATGCTGGTCGTCCAGGCAGGGCGCAGAGGTCGAAGTATTGGTTGTGCTGTCGTAGCAACCGAGGCCGCGGTCGTAGTTCTTTTGGTCCTGCCTTGTGTTGGCACGGTATTCCAGGCCGAGCGTCCAGCGCTGCTTGTCCCAGGCATTGCTGATCAGCCGGTTCTCGAAGCCCCAGGCATTGCCTCGTGCCTTGTCGACGTTGAATAGCCGCTCCGGGCCGCCGCTGTCCTGGTAGTTATAAGGGAACTTGCCATCGTAGCCATACTCGCTGACATAGAGGCGCTGTTGCAATGCGGTCTTGGCGTTGATCTGCCAGTCCTTGCCGAGGTCGAGCAGGGAGTAACGGTCGGTTTCGACATGCCCCTTGTCATCAGCTATGGTGCCATAGCTGGCAGTCGGGATGGTGCGGTCGCGCTGACTGTGAATCAACGTTACGCGCCAGTCGGAACCGCGGGCACGGACGAGTAGCTGGCCGCCTTGTTCGGCGCCGACGGAATGGACGCGTTGTCCTTCGCCGCTGGCATTGACGTCATTCAGTTGCAGGCTACGGCCGCTTGCGTCGAATCCGGTAAACGAGACCAGCAGGTCGCTGGCACCGACACTACCGCCGACGCTGGTGCGAATCCGGTAGTTGTTGCCGCTGCCAAGACCGAGGGCCGCTTCGCCGCCGCGCAGGCTTTGCCCGCTGCGGGTGACGACGTTGATGACGCCGAACATCGAATCGCTGCCGTAGACCGAGGCACTCGGGCCGCGAATGACCTCGATGCGTTCGACCAGCCCGAGGTCGACCGGGAATTCGCTGCCGGTCGGGGCGCTGCCATAAATGTTTTCGTTGGTGGCGATACCGTCGATCAGCACCTGCATGCGTGCCCGGTAGTCGCCGGCCTGCGAGATGCCGCGCACGCTGGCGTAGGTGTAGGTATGGTCGTCGGTGACGTTGAAGCCCTGCAGAGAGCGCAGGGCCTCGCTCAGCGTCCGCCAGCCATAGAGGCGGATGTCGTCGGCGGTCAGTACGGAAACCAGTGAGGGAATCTGGTCCGGGTTCTCGGCGAATTTCGGTGTCGAGATGATGCCGACCTGCGACAGCTCTTCCAGCTGGATGTCGATTGCATCGAAGCTGGCAATGGACGAATTGCTCGCTGCGATTAGCATCGCAATCAGTAGGCAGCGAAGATGGGGCTTCAAATGCGTGTCCATCGCTACTGGCAGTTTTGCAAAGCTTGGGGTTGTGACATTGCCGGGGCCGGGAAACGGATGAATTCTTCGCCTGGCATCGGTTTGGCAAAGAGATAGCCTTGGAATATATCGCATCCCATCGTTCGCAACAGGCTGGCCTGAAGCTCGGTTTCGACGCCTTCGGCCACCACCTTCAAGCCCAGGGCGTGGCCGAGGGTAATGATGCCTTGAACCAATGCCCGCTCGCGGGAGTCGGCCTCGATATCGATGACGAAGGAGCGGTCGATCTTGATTTCGTCGATGTTGAAGCGGTTGAGATAACCGAGGGACGAGAAGCCGGTGCCGAAGTCATCCAGCGAGATGCGGATGCCGCGCTCACGCAGCGCGTTGATGACGTGTGTTGCCGTCTCCGAACTCTGCATCAGGACGCCTTCGGTGAGTTCGATCACCAGTTGCTGTGCCGGGATGCCGGTACGTTGCAACACTTCGTCGATGAACTGGATCAGCGTGTGCTGGTAAAAACTTGCGGCCGACAGGTTGATGCTGACCGGGCCGAAGTGTTCCTTCCAGGCGCGCCAATCGGCCAGCGTTTCACAGACGTTGGCGATGAGCCATTCGCTGATCGGGTGGATCAGGCCGCATTGTTCGGCCAAGGGAATGAAACGGCCGGGCGGGATCAGGCCGCGTTCCGGATGCAGCCAGCGAAGCAGGACCTCGGCACCGACAATGCTACCGGTGCGGGCGCAGATTTTCGGCTGGAAATAGGGGATGAGCTGGCCGCCCTGGTCGACGGCAATGCGCAGGCCGCGTTCGAGGGCGATGCGCTCGGCGGCTTCCCGGTCGTGTTCCGGGTCGAAGAAGGCGATCGGGGCAGTGCCGTCGCCAGCGGCGGCATGCAGGGCGCAGAGCATGGCCCGTCGCATCAGTTCCGAGGTGTCGGCTGCATCCTGCGGGTAAAGGGCGACGCCGACGAAAACCTTGAATACGGTTTCCTGGCCTTGCAGGATCATCGGGGCCGACAGTTGTTCGAACATCGTCCTGGCAAAGCAGCGGATCGGCTCTTCGTCCGCAACGCCGGTTACCGCGATGGCAAAGGCATGCTCGTCGTAACGCCCCAGTTTGGCCGCCTGGAAGCAGGAGCGATCGAGGCGGCCGCATCCGTTCTCCGGGGCATGCAACAGGTCCTTGAGTCGGTCGGCCAGGGTCCGTATCGCAACATCTGCGACCTCCTGGCCGAGGACCGTCGAAATTTCGCGCAGGCTGGCAATGTGGACGTAGAGCACGGCCAGCGAGATTTTTTGAGGCGAGGTGCTGACCTCGCGCTCGATCAACTCAGTCAGGCGGCTGC
>JAYRUZ010000201.1:0-3773 GCA_041918795.1 Azonexus sp.
GGCGGCATAGACCTCGCCCATGCGGGCATCGAGCAAGGACAGTACATTCGCTGCCCCGGTCAGCGCTGCCATGGCCTCCAGGCTGGTCACCGGGAGCAGCGGCAGATCGGCCGCCACGGCCAGCCCCTGCGCTGCGCCGCAAGCAACGCGCAAACCGGTAAAGGCACCCGGCCCGGCGCCAAAAGCGATAGCGTCGAGCTGGCCGATCCTGATGTCGGCCTCGGCGAGCAATTCGCGCACCAAGGGCAACAGGGTTTCGGAGTGTGGTTGGCCGACCGGGCACAGGCGTTCGATGAAATCGCCTTCGTGCAGCAAGGCGCATGAGCCAAGCTCGGTCGAGGTTTCCAGGGCAAGAATCAGCATGGCAGGCATTTTACCGGAGGCCACCCGCTCCCGTCGCGCCTATCGGGCGCGATTCGCTCAGTCGCGCCGCCAGCCGCGCCCCGGCCCGGGGCCTGGCCCAGAATTCTCGTGCCGTTCCGGCCAGCCATGCCGCTCACGCATTTCCTCGCGCAGGCGCTGCCGGTCTTCCGGCGGTACATCGCGCCAGCGGCCAGCAGGATTGTCGTCGCGTCGCATTTCACGTTCCTGCTGCCAGTGCTCGCGCATTTGCTGGCGCATCTGCCGCCTTTCGTCCGGCGGCAGGTCACGCCAGTGCGCCTGCGCCCAGGCCGGACTCGACGCGAGCAGGCTGGCAATGAGGAGCGACAGGAAAATACGGCGGTTCATGCGGCGACACCAAGCTTTCAGGTAGTGATAATTGTCCATCCAGAGGCCCGGAGCAAGGTAGAAAAGATGTAAAGGAATGTTTCCTCCTCGCTGCCGGCAAAAGGCTGTTACGATTTACCGCGATGCATTTACGAAGCCGTGGTTATCCTTCAGCACATGAACGAACAACAACGCCAACACCTGCTCGTCGTCGATGACGATGCCCGCCTGCGCGACCTTCTGGTGCGCTATCTCGGTGAACAAGGTTTCGAAGTCCGCGCTGTCGCCGACGGCCAGCAAATGGACAAGCTGCGCAGCCGCGAGCACTTCCACCTGATCGTCCTCGATCTGATGATGCCCGGCGAAGACGGCCTGTCGATCTGCCGCCGCCTGCGCGGCCAGGGCGACCAGACACCGGTCATCATGTTGACGGCCAAGGGCGATGAAGTCGACCGCATCCTCGGCCTGGAAATGGGTGCCGACGACTATCTGCCGAAACCCTTCAATCCGCGCGAACTGCTTGCCCGCATCCACGCCGTGCTGCGTCGCCAGGGCAGCAAGCCGCCCGGCGCGCCGGACGATGGCGAAGGCAGCATCCGCTTCGGCAACATCGAAGTCGATCTCGCCGCCCGCACCTTGAAACGCAACGAAGAAACCCTGTCGCTCACCACCGGCGAATTCGCCGTGCTCAAGGTACTGCTGCAACACCCGCGCCAGCCCTTGTCGCGCGACAAGCTGATGACGCTCGCCCGCGGCCGTGAGCAAGGCCCCTTCGATCGCGCCATCGACGTTCAGGTTTCGCGCCTGCGCAAGCTGATCGAGGCCGACCCGGCCCAACCGCGCTACCTGCAGACGGTCTGGGGCTTCGGCTACGTCTTCGTTCCGGACGGCACGACGCGCGAAGCATGATGCCGCGCTCGCTGCTGGCGCGAACCTTCTTCCTGCTGGCCCTGCTCGTCCTGCTGACGACGGCCGGCTGGCTGAGCCTCTTCCGTTACATCGACGCCGAGCCGCGAGCCCGCGAAGGGGCTCAACTGGCCGCATCGGCCGTGAACCTGATCCGTGCCTCGCTGTTTGCCGCCACGCCCGACAAGCGCCCCGGGCTGTTTGCCGAATTTTCAAGCCGCGAAGGTATTCGCCTGCTGCCCGCCGAACAAGGCGACCAGATCGAGGCCTTGCCGGACACGCGCTTCGTCCGCCTGCTGCAGCGCGAACTGGAGGCCCGCCTGGGCAGCCACACCCGCATCGCAGCCAGCGTCGATGGCGTGCCCGGCTTCTGGGTCAGCTTCCGCCTCGACGAGCAGGACGAGGACGAATTCTGGCTGGTCCTGCCGCGCGAACGGGCGGCGCGAAATTTCACCCAGCACTGGCTGAGCTGGAGCCTGCTGGCGATCGCGCTGGCCATCGGCATGGCCTGGCTGATCGCCTCGCGCATCAGCAAGCCGCTCAAGGCCATGGCACGTTCGGCCCGGAGCGTCGGCAAGGGACACACTCCGGCACCGCTCCCGGAAGAAGGCGCCAGCGAACTGCGTGATCTGGCCAGGGCTTTCAATGCCATGGCGGCCGATCTGGAGCGCCATGACAGGGATCGCTCGGAAGTGCTGGCCGGCATTTCGCACGACCTGCGCACCCCGCTGACCCGCCTGCGCCTGGAGGCCGAGATGAGCATCGCCGATCCGGCCGCGCAGCAAGCGGTGGTCGCCGATATCGAACAGATGGAAAGCGTGATTTCGCAGTTCATGGACTACGCCCGCACCGAAAGCGGCGAAGCCGAGTCGGCCACCGACCTTGCCGTGCTGCTGCAGCAGATCGCCGAACGCCAGGCCTGCGTCGGACGCCCGCTGACGGTCGACATCGGCCCCTTGCCGGAAGCCATCAGCCTGCGTCCGAAGGCCATGACCCGCGCCATCACCAACCTGATCGACAACGCCTGGAAATACGGCGGCGGCAGTGTCAAGTTGAGCGCTGCTGCGGTGCACGACGAAATTCAGGTAAAAATCACCGACGCCGGGCCAGGTATTCCGGAAAGCGAAATCGAGCGCCTGAAACGCCCTTTTACCCGACTGGAAAGCGCCCGCACCAACGCCAGCGGCACCGGCCTCGGCCTGGCCATCGTCGAGCGTATCGCCCGCCTGCACGGTGGGCGGCTGGAGCTAAGCAATCATCACGAAGGCGGTCTGAGCGCCTGTTTCTGCCTGCCGATCAGGCGTTGAAGGCCAAGCAGGCTTCGTCCATCCCGGTCAAGACCTGCGGCAGTATCCCGATCACCTTGGCCGCATCCAGGCCCAGGCGGTTCCAGGCCACGCGGTCGATCGGCATCACCATATCGTTGGCCGGATCGGCCACGCCGAGCGCATGGGCCACGGCATCCGCAACATGGATCAGATCGGCCAGCGAATCGGCCGTGGCGGCAGAAGGCGTATGGTGATCGGCCACCGCACCGTGCAGCGATTCCGGGAAATTCCAGGCCTCGGCCAGCAGGCCGCCAACCATCGCATGGTCCAGGCCCAGCACATCGCTCTCGGCCACCGCCATCAGGCAGTCGTGATGCGCCCGATACTTCAGAACTTCGGCGTATTGCGGCGCAAAGCAGGAGGCCAGCACCAGTTCGCCGATATCGTGCAGCACACCGCCGGTAAAGGCGAGATCGGCATTGCGCCCCAGTTGCCTGGCCAGGGCATGGGCCGCCAGGCCGGTGCCGACCGAATGCCGGGTATAGACGCGCAGGTTGAACCCCGGACAACGCTCTGTCCGGAAGGCACCGCTGATGCCGATGGCCACCACCATGCTGCGCACGGCGCGAAAACCGAGGATGACCACCGCTTCGTTCAAGGTGGCGATCCGGCTCTGCAGGCCGTAGAAAGACGAATTGGCCACGCGCAGCACGCGCGCCGTCAGGCCCTGGTCGCGCGCCAGCTGATGGGCAACGCGGTCGACATCGATGTTGTCATTGTCGAACGACAGCAGCAGTTCCGAAACCGTCGACGGCAGTGCCGGCAACTGCTTCAGATGAGCCACGACCTGATCGCGACCGAGCACGCTCATGGCTGGCGCTCGGCGAGAAA
>JAYRUZ010000202.1:0-3724 GCA_041918795.1 Azonexus sp.
TGCCGTTGCGGGCAAAGACGGGTTTGGTGACCTTGGCCTTGAGCAGCTTGCCGCGGATATCGACCTGCACATCGTCGCCGATCTGCACGCCCATGGGCAGGCGGGCCAGCGCGATGGATTGCTGCAGGGTCGGCGAGAAGGAACCGGAGGTGATTTCGCCTTCGCCCTGGGCGGTGACGACCTTCTGGTGGCCGCGCAGCACGCCCTTGTCGAGCAGGATCAGGCCGAGGAACTGCTTTTGCTGACCATTGGCAGCCAACGCGGCGCGGCCGACGAAGTCGCGCTCGTCCTTCATGGCGACGGTCCAGGCCAGGCCGGCGTCGAGCGGCGACACGGTTTCATCCATGTCCTGGCCGTAGAGGTTCATGCCGGCTTCGAGGCGCAGCGTGTCGCGGGCACCGAGGCCGCAGGGGGCGACGCCGGCATCCTTCAGCTTGTTCCACAGGCTTTCGGCCTCGCCGGCCGGCAGCATGATTTCGTAGCCGTCTTCACCGGTGTAGCCGGTGCTGGCGATGAAATATTGATCGACTTCTGCGGCGAAGAAGGCTTTCAAACCTTCGGTCGCGGCCTTGGCTTGCGGCAGCACCGACCAGACCTTGGCGCGGGCGTTCGGGCCTTGCACGGCGATGATGCCGAGGGCGTTATCACCATCGCGGCGCTGGGTGATGGTGACGTCCATCTTCCATTCGGCCGCCTTGGCCTGCATCCAGGCCAGATCCTTCTCGGCGGTGCCGGCATTGACTACGATGCGGAAGCGGGTGTCGGTCAGGAAGTAGATGATCAGGTCGTCGATGACGCCGCCGGCCTCGTTGAGCATGGCGGAGTAGAGCGCCTTGCCGGAGACGGTGAGCTTGGCGACATCGTTGGCGACGAGGCGGGAGAGGAAGGCGCGGCAATCGGCGCCGACCAGATCGACCGGGCACATGTGCGACACGTCGAACATGCCGCAATCGTTACGCACGGCGTGGTGTTCCTCGATCTGGGAACCGTAATTGACCGGCATGTCCCAGCCACCGAAATCCACCATCCGGGCGTTGAGCGCACGGTGTGCTGCATTCAAAACCGTTTTCTTCAGCATATCAATCCTTTACAGACGTTTGTTGACGTCAGTTCTAGAAACGGAAAAGGGGTGAAACGTAAAACTCGCGTCTTGCGTTTCACCCCTCTGTCCTCGATACCTGAGAGATTTGCCCCATCGGTGGGCGCTGTCTACGCCGCTCTCCAGAGTTTCAGGGGGCGGCATGCGCATTGCCAGCGATACGTTGTCGACTGCGCCTCGCCGTGCTAGTCGCACTGTTTTCGGCTTGTCTTCGCGTCTCGCTGCCAATGCGCAAACGGCCTGGCCTCATTCCGCGGTCCTTTTGCCTGAGCGTTTTCGGGTGAAATTGCGCCTTCGGCGGCAGCAACGGAATCGACTCCGTCCTGCGCTCTCCCACGGAACGGGAGGCACTATAGCGGGATGGCGTTGTCTGATCAACCTGCCGCATTGCGCAAGCCTTCGGAAGGGAGGTGGCTCCTTCATGTTAAACTCATCGTTTGCCTCGAACAGACAGCCTGTGACGCCTGCCAATTTCGATTTTCACTGCCATTCATCGGTTTCCGACGGCCTGCTGCCGCCGCAGGAAGTCGCCCGGCGCGCCGCCGGCAATGGGGTGGATTGGTGGGCATTGACCGATCACGACGATATCGGCGGTCTGGAAGTGGCGGCGCAGACGGCCGCCGAGTGCGGCATGAAGTTCGTGCCCGGCGTCGAGATTTCCATCGAGTGGAAGGAAACGCCAATCCACATCGTCGGCCTCGGCTTCGATCCCAAGCATCCGGCGCTGGTCGGCGGGCTGGAGCATTTGCGCAGCGGTCGCGTCGAGCGGGCCAAGCGGATGGGCGATGCGCTCGCCGCCATCGGCATTCCCGGTGTGTTCGAGGGGGCCATGCGCTACGCCGCCAACCCCAGCCTGATCTCGCGCGCCCATTTCGCCCGCTACATGGTGTCCATCGGCATCGCCCGCGAGGTGCAGGGAGTTTTTCAGCACTATCTGACACCGGGCAAGCCGGGTTACGTCGATCACCGCTGGGCAAGGCTGGAAGAGGCGATCGGCTGGATCAATGCGGCCGGTGGCGTGGCGGTCGTGGCGCACCCCGGGCGTTACAAGATGTCCGGCCAGGAAACCCGGCGCTTTCTCGAAGCGTTCAAGGATATTGGCGGTCGCGCCATCGAGGTGACCTGCGGCAGCCACTCGAACGATCATGTGCTGCACTTTGCCCGCCTGGCGCGCCATTACGGCTTCCACGCCTCGCGCGGTTCCGATTTTCATGGCCCGGAAGAAAGTTATGTCGACCTGGGCCGCCTTCCCTCATTGCCTGAAGACCTCAAACCGGTCTGGCGTCTGATTGTCTGATCCATGGCTCGCGTCGTTCAAATACACCCCGAAACTCCACAGCAACGCTTGCTGGCGCAGGCGGCCGAATTCATCCGGGAAGGCGCTATCGTCGCCTTCCCGACCGACTCCTGTTACGCCCTGGGTTGCCGGGTCGGCGACAAGGACGCGCTGGAGCGCATCCGCCTGATCCGCCAGATGGACGACCGGCATCACCTGACCCTGATGGTGCGCGACTTGTCCGAGATCGCCACTTACGCCCGTGTCGATAACGCGCAGTATCGTCTGCTCAAGGCGACGACGCCGGGCAGCTACGTGTTCATCCTTGAAGGCTCGAAGGAGTTGCCGCGCCGCGTGCTGCATCCGAAGCGCAAGACCATCGGTGTGCGTGTGCCGGATCACCCGGTGGCGTTGGCGCTGCTCGAAGAGCTGAACGAACCGCTGCTGACCACGACGCTGCAACTGCCGGGCGACGAGACGCCGCTGACCGAAGGCTGGGAAATCCAGGATCGACTGGATGACCAGATCGACTGGATTCTCGACGGCGGCCATTGCGGCACCGAGCCGACCACGGTGGTCGACCTGACCGGCAGTTCGCCGGAGCTGGTCCGCGCCGGCAAAGGCCCGTTGGAACCCTTCGGGTTCGAATAAGCCATGTTCGACATCAACGCCGTCATCCAGGCCATTGCCATCAACGCTCTGCCGGTGATCTTCGCGATTACCCTGCATGAGGCGGCGCACGGCTACGCGGCGCGCCATTTCGGCGACAACACGGCGTGGATGATGGGGCGCATCAGCCTCAACCCGCTGCGCCATATCGATCCGGTCGGCACGATCCTGATCCCGATACTGATCCTGGTGTTTTCCGGCGGCAGCTTCCTGTTCGGCTACGCCAAGCCGGTGCCGGTCGATTTCTCGCGTCTGCGCAAGCCGAAGCAGGACATGCTGTGGGTCGCCGCCGCGGGGCCCTTGGCCAATCTGGCCATGGCCTGCTTCTGGGCGCTGATGTTCAAACTGTCCTGGCTGTTGCCGCCGTTCTTCAGCACGCCGCTGGCGCTGATGGGCAAGGCCGGGCTCATCATCAACTGCGTGTTGATGGTGCTCAATCTCTTCCCGCTGCCGCCGCTCGACGGCGGCCGGATTGCCGTCAGCCTGCTGCCGCATCGCCTGGCCTGGCAGTTTGCCCAGCTCGAACGCTGGGGCTTTCCGATTTTGCTGCTGTTGTTGTTCACCGGTATCCTCGGCGCCGTCATGACCCCGCTGGTCGAATTGTCGGCGGGCGCCATCGCAACCATTTTTGGGCTTTAACTGATCGACTATGTACGCTGAACGTGTCCTTTCCGGCATGC
>JAYRUZ010000203.1:0-3713 GCA_041918795.1 Azonexus sp.
GGTCGCGGCCATTCCCATTCTTTTCCTCTTCTGGGCCCTCGCCATCAAGCACATGAAGGGCCATTTCGCGGCCCTGGGCGGCACTTCGCTGGCCGTGCTGATCGCCATTTTCGTCTATGGCATGCCGTTCGATCTGGCCGCGCTGTCCACCCTTTACGGCGGTGCCTTCGGCCTCTTCCCGGTGTGCTGGATCGTCATCACCGCCTTGTTCATCTACAACATGTCGGTCAAGACCGGCCAGTTCGAGGTGATCAAGAACTCGCTGGCCTCCATTTCCGATGACCGCCGCCTGCAGGCGCTGCTGATCGCCTTCTCCTTCGGCGCCTTCATCGAGGGTGCGGCCGGTTTCGGTACGCCGGTGGCCATCACCTCGGCCATGCTGGCCGGCCTCGGCTTCAACCCGCTGTACGCCGCATCGCTCTGCCTGCTAGCCAATACCGCGCCGGTCGCCTGGGGCGCCATCGGCATTCCCATCGTGGTCGGCGGCCAGGTCGCCGGCATTCCCGACCTCGCCCTGAGCCAGATGGTCGGTCGTACCCTGCCGCTGATTTCGGTCTTCGTACCGCTCTACCTGGTCGTGCTGATGGCCGGCTGGAAGAAGGGCCTCGAAGTCTGGCCAGCCTGTTTCGTCAGTGGCGGCTCCTTCGCCATCGCCCAGTATTTCTCGGCCAACTCGCCGCTCACGGCACCGCTGCTGCCGGACCTGATCGCCTCCATCGCCTCGATCGTGTGCACCGTGCTCTTCCTGAAGGTCTGGCACCCGAAGGAAAGCTGGCACTTCGACCATGAGCCGAAGCGCGAAGGCAAGGAGAAGCTGCGCTTCACTGGCGGCCAGGTCTTCCGTGCCTGGGCACCGTTCATCATCCTGTCGCTGTTCGTCTGCGCCTGGGGCATCAAGCCGGTCAACCAGGCCCTCGATCAGATCACCAAGACCCTGTTCGACTTCTCCTTCCCGATCGCCGGTCTCGACAAGATGGTCATCGACCAGGCCGGCAAGGCCAAACCTGCCGTCTTCAAGTTCAACTTCCTGTCGGCTGCCGGTACCGCCATCCTGTTCGCCTGGTTCTTCTCCATCGTCGTCATGGGCGCCTCGCTCAAAACCGCCGGCGGCGTCGCCCGCGACACGCTGAAGACGCTGCAGTGGCCAATCATTACCATCGCCACCATCCTCGGCTTCGCCTACATCATGAACTTTTCGGGCATGGCGATCACGCTGGGTTATGCCGTTGCCACCACCGGCGTCGCCTTCCCCTTCTTCGCTGCGCTGCTCGGCTGGCTGGGCGTGTTCATGACCGGTTCCGACACCTCGACCAATGCGTTGTTCGGCAAGCTGCAGGCCGTCACCGCCGAAAAGCTCGGCATCGACCCGGTCATCGCCATGTCGGCCAATACCTGCGGCGGCGTCTGCGGCAAGATGATCTCGCCGCAGTCGATCTCGGTGGCCACCGGCTCGACCGGCATGGTTGGCCGTGAATCGGAAATCTTCCGCTTCACCTTCAAGCACTCGATCGCCATGGCTTGTATCGTCGGCGTGCTGCACCTGCTGTGGGCCTACGTCTTCCCGGGCATCGTGCCGGCCTACGTCAAGCCGGTGGCTGCTGCCGCAGCGGCCGTCGCCGCTGGCGCCAAGGCCGCGATCAATCCGGAAGGGCTGATGTGGCTGGGTATCTTCGTCGGCATCATCGCCTGCATCACCTTCGTGTCGCGAGCCGTTGGCGCCAATCTCGAAGCGCCGGTCGAAGGCAAGGACGAGGTGCATTTCCACTAAGGAGTCAGATCGGGGCAGGCAGCGTGCTCGCCTTGCCCCACTGACCTGAGGATTTCCCTAACTGTGCCAAAGGATGCGTCTTGGTACCTTTATCCCGTTAAACATCTCTCACTGGAGCACACCATGTACAAGAACATCCTGGTCGCCATCGATGACAGCGAAACCTCGCGCTGCGCCCTGGCGGAAGCCAAGCACATTGCCAAGACCAGTCAGGCCAAGCTCTACATTGCCCATGTGGTCGATGAGGTTCTGCTCAACATGCACGGCCATGCCATGGTTGACATGGGCAATGCCGATTCCGCTGTCGCCAGCCTGCGCCGCGCCGGGGAAACGCTGCTCGCCAGCGCCATGCAGGACGTTGCTGGCATTGATGCCGAGCCCGTCCTGATCGAGGCCCAGAAACGTCGCGTCTCCGAAACCCTGGCCGAAAAAGCCAAGGAACTGAATGTCGACCTGATCGTTATCGGCCGCCACAGCCAACGCGGCCTGGCCACACTGATTCTTGGCTCCGTTGCCGAACAACTGGCTAAAATCGCCGAAGCCTCCGTACTACTCGTCAGGAAACACTAATGTCTGAACACGCGCTCGAACTCAACAAGGAAGAACCCCTCCGCAACGACATCCGCCTGCTCGGCCGAATTCTCGGCGATACAGTGCGGGAACAGGAGGGCGATGCCGTTTTCGACATCGTCGAGCGCGTCCGTCAGACTGCCATTCGCTTCGCCCGCAGCGGCGACCCGAGCAGCCGCGACGAACTCGCCGCCCTGCTCGATCCGCTGCCGCGCGATACGACGCAAGCCGTCGTCCGCGCCTTTTCCTACTTCCTGCAACTGGCCAACATCGCCGAGGACGAGCACCACATCCGCCGGCGTCGCGCTCACGATCTGGTCGGTTCGCCGCCGCGCGAAGGCAGCCTGGTTTTTGCCCTGGATGCCCTGTGCACCGCAGCAGTCTCGCCGGAAGCCATCGGCGACTTCTTCGCCCATGCCCTGGTCGCCCCGGTGCTCACCGCGCACCCGACCGAGGTGCAACGCCAGAGCCTGATCCGCAACCACCGCGACCTCGCCCGTCTGCTCGACCAGCGCGAGCGCCTGCAGATGACGCCGGAAGAAGAAGCCGAGAACGACTGGGCGCTGTCCAACGCCGTGCTCACCCTGTGGCAGTCGCGCATGCTGCGCCCGGTGCGCCTGAAGGTGATCGACGAGGTCAAGAACGGCATTTCCTACTTCAAGGAAACCTTCTTCACCGAACTGCCGCGCCTCTACATCCAGGCCACGCAGCAACTGCAAAAGCGCTATCCGGAGAAGATCTGGGCGCTACCGCCCTTCTTCCGCATCGGCAGCTGGATCGGCGGCGACCGCGACGGCAACCCCTTCGTCACCGCCGAGATCCTGCGCGAGGCCCTGCGCCTGCAATCCGCCGCGGCGCTCAGCCACTACCTCGACGAGGTGCATGAACTGGGCGGCGAACTGCCGCTCTCCGACCTGCTGGTCAAGGTCACGCCCGAGCTGGTCGGGCTGGCCGAGAAATCGACCGACCATTCGCCGCAGCGCATCGACGAGCCGTACCGCCGCGCCCTCTCCGGCATCTACGCCCGTCTCGCCGCCACCTCGCGCGCCCTCGACGATGTCGAACCGGTGCGCCACGAAATCGGCGCGGCCGAACCCTATGCCACGCCGGAAGCCCTGCGTGCCGACCTCAAGGTGCTGGCTAACTCGCTCAAGCTGAACGGCAGCGCCAGCCTGGCCGGCGGCCGCCTGCGCCGCCTGTTGCGCGCAGTGCAGGTCTTCGGCTTCCACCTGGCCAGCATCGACCTGCGCCAGAACTCCGACGTACACGCCCGCAGCGTCGCCGAACTGCTGGCCAAGGCCGGCCGTTGCCCGGATTACGAGGCACTGTCGGAAGGCGAACGGATCAAGCTGCTGGTCGAGGAAATCGCCACGCC
>JAYRUZ010000204.1:0-3696 GCA_041918795.1 Azonexus sp.
TACCAGCCCCGCCCGCCTCGCCGAGCAAAACATCGACGCTCGCCGCCACCGCTTTCAACTGCAGGGCGATGTAAGGAACGATGCCGACCACGGCAATCACCGTCACCAAGCCGGCCAGCAACTGGCTTTTGCCATAGCGCGAGGCGATGAAATCGGCAATCGAGGTGATGCGATAGGCCTTGCTGATGCGGATCATCTTCAGGACCACGCCGGCGCACAGCAGCATCAGGGTCGGCCCGAGATAGATGGTCAGGAAAGACAGGCCGCCGGAAGTGGCCCGGCCGACGCTGCCGTAGAAGGTCCACGACGTGCAATAGACCGCCAGCGACAAGGCATAGACATTGGCCGAAATGATCGAACGTCCGGCATCGGCGCGCGCATCGCCAAAACGGGCGATGGCGAAGAGCAGCCCAAGGTAGCCCAAGGCAAGCGAGGCGACCAGCCAGGCCGGGAAACTCATGGCCTACCCCGCCGCTCGGCCACCCACATCGCCATGCCGATGACGCCTGCCCACACGGCGAAGAGGTAGAAGACGCTGGCGGGAATCTCCCACAACCAGCCGACCGACAAGCCGAGCAAGGGAAAGGTCAGCAACAAGCCGCCCAAGGCAGCGAGCGCCGTCAGCCGCTGACGCATGCGGATCAGTGCCTTCATCGTCCGCTCCGGCAAAAAAGAAACGGCCGACACGTTTCCCGTGCCGGCCGTTTTGGCATGCAGTCTGTTTTTTTTACTGCAACGGTCACCTTCTTGTGGGCGACCATGGTCTCCTCCTTGCCCCTTTTGTTCGTGACGTTTGCCAAGGCAAGCATGGCAAACGCTCGGAATTCAAGCTGTCGCCCGCGAGCGGGCGATCACCGGGTTTCGTCGCAGACAAAACCCGGTGCAACTACTTAGCCCTTCAACTGCTCCAGGATCGCCGGGTTTTCCAGCGTCGAGGTGTCTTGGGTCAACTCTTCGCCCTTGGCCAGACCACGCAGCAGACGGCGCATGATCTTGCCGGAACGGGTCTTCGGCAGGTTGTCGCCGAAGCGGATGTCCTTCGGCTTGGCGATCGGGCCGATTTCCTTGCCCACCCAGTCAGCCAGTTCCTTGACCAGCTTCTTGGCGGCTTCCGGATCGGTCGGACGAGCCCCCTTCAGCACGACGAAGGCGACGATGGCTTCACCGGTCAGGTCGTCCGGACGGCCGACAACGGCAGCCTCGGCAACCAGCGGGTTGGCGACCAGTGCAGATTCGATTTCCATGGTGCCCATGCGGTGACCGGAAACGTTCAGCACGTCGTCGATACGGCCGGTGATGGTGAAGTAACCGGTTTCCGCATCGCGAATCGCGCCGTCGCCGGCCAGGTACAGCTTGCCCTGGAAGTCGGCCGGGAAGTAGGACTTCACGAAACGCTCGTCGTCGCCCCAGATGGTGCGGATCATCGACGGCCACGGCTTCTTGCAGACCAGGATACCGCCCTGGCCCCACGGCAGTTCGGCACCGGTCTCATCGACCACGGCGAACTGGATACCCGGGAACGGCAGGGTGCAGGAACCCGGAACCAGCGGCGTGGCACCCGGCAGCGGGGTGATCATATGACCACCGGTTTCAGTCTGCCAGAAGGTATCGACGATCGGGCAGCGGGAACCGCCGACGTTCTCGTAATACCAGGTCCAGGCAGCCGGGTTGATCGGCTCGCCGACGGAACCCAGGATGCGCAGCGACGACAGGTTGTAGCTCTTCGGATGCACGGCAGCATCGGCTTCGGAAGCCTTGATCAGCGAACGGATCGCGGTCGGTGCAGTATAGAAGATGGTGGCCTTGTGATCCTGGATCATCTTCCAGAAACGACCGGCGTTCGGGAAAGTCGGCACGCCTTCGAAGACGATTTCGGTTGCGCCGCAGGCGAGCGGGCCGTAGGTGATGTAGGTGTGGCCCGTCACCCAGCCGATGTCGGCCGTACACCAGAAGACATCGTTATCCTTGATGTCGAAGGTGTACTTCATGGTCAGGATGGCGTGCAGCAGGTAGCCGCCGGTGGAGTGCTGGACGCCCTTCGGCTTGCCGGTGGAACCCGAGGTGTAGAGCAGGAACAGCGGATGTTCGGCTTCGACCCATTCCGGCTCGCAGGTTTCCGGCTGGTTGGCCAGCTCTTCGTGCAGCCAGGTATCGCGCCCGGCAACCATGTTCACTTCGGCGCCGGTGCGCTTGAAGACGATGACGTTCTTGGCGGAATCGCAACCACCCATGGCAAAGGCTTCGTCGGCGATCGGCTTCAGCGGGATGGCCTTGCCACCGCGGTACTGGCCGTCGGAGGTGATCAGCATGACAGCGCCGGCATCGTTGATGCGGTCGCGCAGGGACTGGGCGGAAAAGCCGCCGAAGACGACGGAGTGGATGGCGCCGACGCGGGCACAGGCCTGCATGGCGACGATGCCTTCGATGGTCATCGGCATGTAGATGACAACCCGGTCGCCCTTCTTGACGCCCTTGCTCTTCAGCAGGTTGGCCATCTTGCAGACCTTGACCAACAGTTCCTTGTAGGTCACCTTGGTCACTTGGCCATCATCGGCTTCGAAGACGATGGCGACCTTGTCGCCCTTGCCGGCTTCGACATTGCGATCGAGACAGTTGTAGGAAACGTTCAGCTTGCCGTCGGCAAACCACTTGTAGAAGGGGGCGTTAGACTCATCCAGCACCTGGGTGAAAGGCTGCTTCCAGGTGATCAGGTCGCGGGCGCGCTTGGCCCAAAAACCTTCGTAGTCGGCTTCTGCCTCCGCGCACAGCGCCTTGTAGGCGTCCATCCCGGAAACCGCCGCATTCTTGACGATTTCTTCGGACGGGTAGTACTTCTGCACGGACTCATTCGACATATTTTTCTCCTCTGCGGTACTTCGCAATTGTGTTGAAACAACCGATCGGATTCCGGGCGACGAACCCGGAACTTTTAAAGCCGCACAAGCCGGGAAACACCTCACTCCCCACGCCAGCGTTGAAGCGGCATTAGACGTCGATATTCTTACAATCGCCTTACGAAATCACGCTGCGGCGCAGCAATTCGGCAACATTTCATGCCATCTTCAATGCATCGCCGGACGCGCTGCCCGGCGTGGTAAACTTTTGCTCCCCCAAGTTGCGTTGAATGACGATGGCCTCCCCTGTCAAATATCTCGAATCGTTCATCTTTTCCAGCCGCTGGATCCAGGCCCCGCTCTATCTCGGCCTGATCGTCGCCCAGGTCGTTTATTGCTGGCTGTTCATGGTCGAACTGAGCCACCTGGTGGCCGGCGCCTTCGGCCCGCAGCACATGACCGAAACCGACGTCATGCTGATCGTGCTCGGCCTGATCGATGTCGTGATGATCGCCAACCTGCTGGTCATGGTCATCGTCGGTGGCTACGAGACTTTCGTTTCCCGCCTTGATCTCGAAGACCATCCGGATCAACCGGAGTGGCTGTCGCACGTCAACGCCGGCGTACTCAAGATCAAGCTGTCGACCGCCATCATCGGCATCTCGTCGATCCACCTGCTGAAAAGCTTCATCAATGCGGGCAACCTGACCGAGCACACCTTGATGTGGCAAGTCATCATCCACGTCGTATTCCTTTTCTCCGCCCTGGCCATGGCGCTTGTCGACAAGACCATGACCCAGACCCTTGCCCTGCAACATCAAAAACACCACTAAAACCGGAGTTCTTGCATGACCGCCATCAA
>JAYRUZ010000205.1:0-3696 GCA_041918795.1 Azonexus sp.
ACCGCCCATGCCGCCGACACCATCAAGGTCGGCATCCTGCACTCGCTGTCCGGCACCATGGCGATTTCCGAAACCGCGCTGAAGGAAACCGCGTTGATGACCATCGAGGAAATCAACAAGGCCGGTGGTGTGATGGGCAAGAAGCTCGAGCCGGTCGTCGTCGATCCGGCTTCCAACTGGCCGCTGTTCGCCGAAAAGGCCCGCCAGTTGCTGACCAAGGACAAGGTTGCCGTCACCTTCGGCTGCTGGACCTCGGTTTCCCGCAAGTCCGTGCTGCCGGTCTACAAGGAACTGAACGGCCTGCTCTTCTACCCGGTCCAGTACGAGGGTGAAGAACTCGAGAAGAACGTTTTCTACACCGGCGCCGCGCCCAACCAGCAAGCCATCCCGGCCGTCGAATACCTGATGTCCAAGGACGGCGGCGAAGCCAAGCGCTTCGTGCTGCTCGGCACCGACTACGTCTATCCGCGCACGACCAACAAGATCCTGCGCGCCTTCCTGAAGTCGAAGGGCGTTGCCGAAGCCGACATCATGGAAGAGTACACCCCGTTCGGTCATAGCGATTACCAGACCATCATCGCCAAGATCAAGAAGTTCGCTTCCGAAGGCAAGAAGACCGCCGTCGTCTCCACCATCAACGGCGACTCCAACGTGCCCTTCTACAAGGAACTGGGAAACGCCGGCCTGAAGGCCACCGATGTGCCGGTCGTCGCCTTCTCCGTCGGCGAAGAAGAACTGCGCGGCGTCGATACCAAGCCGCTGGTCGGCCACCTGGCCGCCTGGAACTACTTCCAGTCGCTGAAGAACGCCGAGAACACCAAGTTCATCAAGATGTACAAGGACTGGGCCGTCAAGCAGAAGCTGCCGAACGCCAAGACCGTCGTCACCAACGACCCGATGGAAGCCACCTACATCGGCATCCACATGTGGAAGCAGGCCGTCGAGAAGGCCAAGTCGACCGATACCGACAAGGTCATCGCCGCCATGGCCGGCCAGACCTTCAAGGCCCCGTCCGGCATGGAAGTGAAGATGGACGAAAAGAACCACCACCTGCACAAGCCGGTATTCATCGGCGAAGTGAAGGCCGACGGTCAGTTCAACGTCGTCTGGAAGACCTCCGGCCCGGTCAAGGCCGCCCCGTGGTCGCCGTTCATCGCCGGCAACGACAAGAAGAAGGACGAGCCGGAAGCCAAGTAATCCGGATCGAGTGTCGCAAGCAACGGGGGCCACGCCCCCGTTGTTCATTGGGCGGCCGGGCGGCGAAGCAGCTGCCCGCTCAGTAGACTCCGGCCTTGCGTTGCTCGGCCCGGACAAAGGCGATGATGTGTGCCACGTCATCCGGCGTGACCTGCGGCACCGGCGCCATGTCGCCGTAGGGCCAGTGATGGGCGCGCACGCCGTTGCGCGCCGCCATCTGGAAAGCGGCATCGCCATGGTGCGAAGGCTCGTAGATCCTGTGCAGCAAGGGCGGGCCTTTCTTTTCGCCGCGCTCGACCCCCATCAGGTCAGCCCCGTGGCAAGCCGCGCAGTGCTGGGCGAAGAGTTTCTTGCCGGATGCCGCGTTGGGCATCAGCCCCGGCGTCGGCTGCGGCACCTGCCAGCCCTGGGCCATGGCGCCCGTGCCGCACAGGATGAGTCCGGCAGTAATGAAGGATTTGAACGACACCGAGAATTGCATGTAGCCTCCAATGGCTGCCGGCCAAGCGGCGAGCAGCGCGAGAACACTGAACCCGCCGCACGATAGCAAAAAGCCTTAAATCGATGATCATATCTGCCGGCCCATCGCCGGCGCGGAACGATCACCCGGCCATGATTTTTGCCCAATTTGGCCGGTGCACCGCAGCAGCGATGCCTTGCCCCCCATTCAGGGCAACAGACGTCGCAAGGCGGCGATATCGACGATGCGCAAGTCGGCCCGGCCGATCTGCAACATGCCCGCCGCCTCGAACTGGCGCAGGGTCTGATTCACCGTCTGGCGCGTCGCTCCGACCATCTGGCCGAGTTGCTCCTGGCCGATGCGTATGCTCATCCCGTTCGCCGAGGCCTCGCCATAACCATCGACAATCGCCAGCAGTCGGCGGGCCAGGCGAACCGGCACCGGTTGCAGCGCCGCATCGTCGAACAGCGTCAGCAGATGGCGGATCTTGTGCGTCAGCAGGCGCCCGAGGTCCTGCCAGTAGCGCGGCTCACGGTGCAGCAGTTCGAGCAACGGCGCCTGCGGCAGGTGCAGCAGCACGGTCTCGCCCAGCGCATGTGCATCGTGCGTGCGCCGCTCGCCGTCGAACAGGGCGATTTCGCCGAACCAGTGCGGCGCCTCGAACAGATTGACGATGGCTTCCTTGCCATGCTCGGCCACGGCGCTGACGCGAACCGAGCCGGCCAGCACCGAATACAGGCCATCGGCCGGCGCACCGCGGGCGAACAGCCGCTGCCCGGCCGGCGGCCGCAGCACGCGCGCCATGGCCAGCAACTCGCCCTGCAGGCTCTGCGGCAGCGAGGCAAACCAGTTGCCGCTACGGACCACGGCAAGATGTTCGGGAGTCAAGGCAGACATGGAACGCCAGGGCAAGAAAATGGGCTTGTGTCGGGTAGCTGACAGAAGGGGATGAATGGCTGGGCCATGATGCGCAAAAAATACCCCCCACCCCAAGGAGACTACCGTGAGAAGCATCGAGGATCAACTCGCCAACTACGCCACCTACCACCGAGATCCGCGCAACATCGCCACCCATTTCGTCGGCATCCCGCTGATCGTTTTCGCCATCGCCACGCTGCTGGCCCGGCCGAGCGTCAGCCTGCTCGGCCTGCCCTACTCGCCGGCGGCCGGTCTCGCCTGCATCGTCGGCATTTATTACCTGCGGCTCGACTTTCTGCTCGGTTTGCTGATGTGCCTCGGGCTTGCCCTGGCAGTCGCCAGCGGCCACATCGTTGCCAGCCTGCCCACGCTGTCGTGGCTGGCGGTCGCCGTTGGCACCTTCGTGGTCGGCTGGGTTTTCCAACTGGTCGGCCACGTATTCGAAGGCCGCAAGCCGGCCTTCGTCGACGACCTGGTCGGTCTGATCATCGGGCCGCTCTTCGTGCTGGTCGAATTGCTCGGCCGCATCGGGCTGACGCGCTCGCTGAACGACGAAATCGAGCGCCGGGCCGGCCCTCAACGGCTGCGCTCGACAATCGGCCGCGAGGCTAGCCAGAAAAACTGAACTGATCCCGCTCGTTTGCAAAAGAGGCTTGCTCAACCGGGCCAGCCTTTTTTACGGGCTGCTCCGGCCTTCCATGGCCCGCCACGCCCGCCAATGAAGCCGGCCGAAACGCGCTTCTTGTCCCTACGCAATTCATCGTATTCCTGATCACCGGGCCGCCCCGTAACCTGTCGCTGCACTGCACAAATTGCGGACGGATATTCATGATCAGAAAAACACTCGTTGTAATGCTCTGCGCCATCGGCCTGAACGCCCATGCGGCGCTCGACCCGGCGCAGGTTCGCCAGCTGGCGGCCGAAGACTCGACCGAGAAGGTGGCCGCCATCCGCCAGATCGTCCAGGCCGCCGACCCCGACGCCGCGCGCGTGCTGACGGCGATGGCCGACGGCAACCTCTACCTCGCCAACGACAAGGCGCTGATCATCGACGGCGATGCTGCGGTGGACGCGGCCACCGGGGCAAAAACCAAGATGCCGGCCGAGCCGGAATCGGTCAC
>JAYRUZ010000206.1:0-3690 GCA_041918795.1 Azonexus sp.
AACGAAGGCGGCGCCTCGTTCAAGGAATTCACCCTGAGCCTGTCCGACGGCGACGAAGAAAACACCTGATGTCCGACCCCACACTGGAACTGGCCCGCGAAATCATCTCGCGGGCCTCCGTCACCCCCGAGGATGGCGGCTGCTGCGATCTCTTTGCCCAACGCCTGCAAGCCCTCGGCTTCAGCATCGAATTCATCAACCGCAAGGGCGTGACCAACCTGTGGGCGCGCCGCGGCAATTCGGCCCCGCTCTTCGTCTTTGCCGGCCACACCGACGTGGTACCGACCGGCCCGCTCGACAAGTGGACCTCGCCGCCCTTCGCCCCGGAAATTCGTGACGGCATGCTCTACGGGCGTGGTGCAGCCGACATGAAATCCTCTCTCGCAGCCATGCTGACGGCGACCGAGGCTTTCCTGGCCGAAAACCCGAACCATCCGGGTTCACTCGCCTTCCTGCTCACTTCCGATGAAGAGGGCGACGCCAACGACGGCACCATCGCCGTGGTCGAAGCCTTGAAGGCCCGCAGCGAGCGCTTGCAATTCTGTGTCATCGGCGAACCGACCTCGGTCGACACGCTGGGCGACATGATCAAGAACGGCCGCCGCGGCTCGCTGTCTGGCGTGCTGACGGTGAAGGGCATCCAGTGCCACATCGCCTACCCGGAAAAGGGCCGCAACCCGATCCACGAAGCCGCCCCGGCCCTGGCCGAACTGGCCGCGACGGAATGGGATAAAGGCAACGAATACTTCCCGCCGACCACCTGGCAGGTTTCCAACATCCATGGCGGCACCGGCGCGACCAACGTTGTACCGGGCAGCGTCGAGATCAAGTTCAATTTCCGCTTTTCTACCGCCAGCACGCCGGAAGGCCTGCAACAGCGCCTGTGCGCCATTCTGGAAAAGCACCAGTTGGACTACGAGATCAAATGGACGCTGGGCGCCCGCCCCTTCCTGACCGGCCGCGGCCCGCTGGCCGATGCGGCGACCACCGCCATCCGCGAAGTCTGCGGCATCGACACCGAACTCTCGACCACCGGCGGTACTTCGGACGGCCGCTTCATCGCCGAGATTTGCGAGCAGTTGCTCGAAATCGGCCCGTCGAACGCGACCAGCCACAAGATCGACGAATGCGTCGCCGTCGACGCGCTGCCCAAACTGTCGGCCATCTACTGCCGCATCCTTGAACAATTGATGACCGCATGACCGACATCACCGCCGCCAGCGAACTGATCACCGTTCGCGACCACATCCGCTACGCCGTCAGCCGCTTCAACGCAGCCGGCCTCTTCTTCGGCCACGGTACCGACAATGCCTGGGACGAAGCGGTCTATCTGACGCTGCACACCCTTCACCTGCCGCTCGACCGTCTGGAGCCCTTCCTCGATGCCCGCCTGCTGCCCGGCGAACGTGCCGCGCTGCAGGATATCTACCGCCGCCGCTGCGAAGACCGCCTGCCGGCCGCTTACCTGACGAATGAAGCCTGGCTCGGCGAGCATCGCTTCTACGTCGACGAGCGCGTCATCGTACCGCGCTCCTTCATCGCCGAACTGCTTGAAGAGCAGCTCACACCGTGGATCGACGATCCGTGGTCGGTCGAGAACGCCCTCGATCTGTGCACCGGTTCTGGCTGCCTGGCCATCCTGACCGCGCTCTCCTTCCCCAACGCCAACGTTGCTGCGGTGGACCTGTCAAAAGACGCAATTTCCGTAGCCGAGCGCAACGTCGCCGATTACCACCTGCATGATCGCGTCGAGCTGATCCAGTCTGATGCCTTCGCCAAGCTGCAAGGTCGCCGTTTCGACCTGATCATCTCCAACCCACCCTACGTCAATGCCGAATCTGTCGCCGCGCTGCCGCCGGAATACCTGCATGAACCGGAAATGGCACTGGGCTCGGGCGAAGACGGCCTGGACTTCACGCGCATCATCCTGCGCGAAGCCAAGAAACACCTGACCGAGAACGGCATTCTGGTCGTCGAGATCGGCCACAACCGCGACGAACTCGAAGCCGCCTACCCAACCCTGCCCTTCACCTGGCTAGACACTGAAGCCGGCGACGAATACGTCTTCATGTTGCACGCCTCGGACCTGCCGGACTAAGCCAGCAGTTTGACCAAGCTCTACCAACTGCCCAGCCCGTTCGAGGTCGAGACCGGTACGGTCCTCATGCTCGAACCGGCCTGGGCGCGCGCCGGCGAATTGCGCACCCAGTTGCTCGACGAGAGCTACCCCAAGCCTTTCGTCATCGACGACGGCAAGTCGCGCTTCCTGTATTTCAATGTGCGGCTGATGCAGAGCGAAATGTCGCTCAAGACACCACACGACCTGGCGCTACGCTACACGCAGAAGATGATGGCCTTCCTGCTCTTTCAGCCACGGCCCAAACGCCTGCTGCTGATCGGCCTGGGCGGCGGCTCGCTGGTCAAGTTCTGCCATCGCCGTTTGCCCGGCATGCAGATCACCGCCGTCGAACTCGACCCCAACGTGATTGCCTTCCGCGATGCCTTCATGGTGCCGCCGGACGACGAGCGGCTGAGCATCGTCGAAGGCGATGGCGCGGAGTACCTGGCCAACGCCGACAAAGGCATCGATGTTCTGCTGGTCGATGCCTTCGACAAGACCGGCTTCGCGCCCAGCCTGGCCAACCAGGAATTCTTCGACAACGCCTACGCGAAGTTGGGCGGCAACGGTGTCCTGGTCATCAACCTGGCCGGCGAAAAGGAAAGCTACGCCGGGCTGATCGGTGAGGCCATGCAGGCCTTCGACGATCAGGTGATCGTCATCTCGGTGCCGGAAGACGGCAACCACATGCTCTATGCCTTCAAGGAGCGCAATTTCGACCCGCGCTGGCGCTGGCTGCACAACTACGCCAAGGAATTGCGCGCCCGCTTCGGCCTCGACTTCCCAGCCTTCGTGACCAAGATGGAACGCTCCAGCAAGCTCGGTCTCGCCCGCCGCGAGGCCATTCGCGGCCGCTAAGCCTTACTTGTCGGCCGCTTGATCAGCACGTTGCTGGCCAAGGGCATTGGCCTGATCGAGTTTTTGCTGGAACTGCTGCATGGTTTGCTTGCCAGCCTCCATCTCCTGCTTCTTCGCCGCGGCAGCCGTCGCCGCCGTACCGGCCGTTTCCACCCCGCAGCCGGCCAGCGGCACCAGGAAACACAGGATCAATGCGATTCGCTTCATGACAGCACTCCTGAAAAACAGGTCCTCAGTGTATCTCCGCCAGAATCGCCGTCAGCAATTTCCAGCATTTGCCCACCGAGGCCACTTCCACCCGTTCGCCCGGCGCATGCGCGCCGCGAATATTGGGACCGAAAGATACCGTATCCATGCCCGGATATTTGGCGCCAATGATGCCGCATTCCAAACCGGCATGGATCACCTTGACTGAAGATTCGCCGCCGAACTCACGAGTGAACACCCGCTGGCTCAAGGCCAGCAACGATGATGCCGGATTCGGCGCCCAACCGGGATAATGCCCGCTCATTTCGACCCGACAATCAGCCAGCTCGAACAGGCTGCCAATCTCGTCGGCCAGCGCCTGCGCACCGCTATCGCGCAACGAACGCACCATGAAGTTGCACGAACCGCCATTCGGGGCCAGGTCAACGATACCCAGGTTATTCGAGGTCTCGACCACGCCCGGGACGCGCCGGCTCATCCGGTAGACGCCATGCGGCGCGGCGTGC
>JAYRUZ010000207.1:0-3674 GCA_041918795.1 Azonexus sp.
CCAAACGCTCACCCGCAGCCTGCAGCATGGCGAAATCGCCCGCCCGCCCCCGGCCGAAGCGGAAATCGTCACCGACGATGACATGCCTGACCTTCAAGGCCCCGACCAACACCTGCTCGATGAAGGCATCGGCGGATAAAGCGGCGAAAACAGCATTGAATGGGCAGACCATCAGTTGTGTCACGCCCTGCTCCGCCAGCATCTCGATCTTTTCCCGAAAGGTGCTGAGACGCGCCGGGGCCGAAGCAGGCGCAAAGAACTCGCGCGGATGCGGTTCAAAGGTCAGCACTGTCGGCGCCACACCAAGGCGTTGTGCCGCTTCGCTCAGGCGGCACAGCAAGGCGACGTGTCCGAGGTGAACGCCGTCGAAATTGCCGATGGCAAGGGCAACGGGTTCTGGAACGGGACGCGAATGGCCGCGAAATACGCGCATGTCGGGACGATAGAAAAAAACGTTGAATTATAACGATCTAATCTGCCGATCGGACACTTAAACACTGATTGGCAAGCTAAAAGAAAGGGGTAAAACTATTTCTTTAGTTATAATGAAACAACAAAAATATCAGCCCTGTTCTACGCATCGCAATGCTCTCGTTGATTCATCACATTATCGATATATCGGGACGTCGCGACCGAAGCGAAATCAACGCGGCGATGCTTGAAGCCATATCCGATCTGTTCGCCCCCAGACAGGTAAGAATCTTCCGTTGTTACGGTAGCCGAAGGCAAACCGTGGTTTTCTGCTGTGCCAGCGAAAGCCCAGGGACTCGCTTTAACCGCAACGCCTATCTGCCTGACCGGGCCTATTGCTTTCCGGTTAATCAGGACGCCTTGCTCAGCCGATGCATCAAGGAAAGATCGGCCGTCATGGAGATTCTGGAAGATCACTCCCACCGTATCGTTTTCCCGGTCAACACGCAGGACAATCCACACTATCTGATCGATCTGGTACTAAGCGACAGCTTTTCTGCCGACCAGCGAACGGCGCTCATGGGATTGATCGATTACTTCGGCAACCATATCGGACTGCTCGACTACGGTGAGACCGATACGCTTACGGGCCTCGCCAACCGCAAGACCTTCGAAAAACACCTGTTCGAACTACTGGGCCAGGCATCAAAGGACAACCACGATACCCAGGGCAAGCTACGCAACAGGCGACGTGGTACCGCTAACGGAAGTCACTGGCTGGCCGTCTGCGACATTGATCATTTCAAGCGCATCAACGATAACCATGGCCACTTGATCGGTGATGAGGTGCTGATCATGTTGGCGCAAACCATGCGTGATGCTTTCCGTTTTGACGATCAGTTGTTCCGTTTTGGCGGTGAAGAATTTATCGCCCTGTTACAACCCACCGATCAAGCCAGTGCCCACAGCGTACTGAACCGTTTCCGTCGCGCGGTGGAGCAACAGGTCTTCAGCCGTGTCGGGCATGTAACGATCAGCATTGGCTTCAGCCACCTTCTCCGCAACGACACGCCGACCGATGCTATCGACCGGGCTGACGAAGCGCTTTACCACGTCAAACGCCATGGACGAAACCAGGTCGCCTGCCATGAAATGCTCGTTGAAGATGGCGCCATCGCGGCCAAGGAAGCCCCGCGCGGCGAAGTCGAGCTGTTCTAGCCGAGCAGCGCCAGCTTGGCCTTCGGCCCGGGCGGATGCTTGATGAAGTACTGGCGGATGCCGCGCACGATGGCTTCGGCCAGTTTCTCCTGATAAGCATCGTCATTGAGCCGGCGCTCTTCTTCCGGGTTGGAGATGAAGGCCGTCTCGATCAGTGCCGACGGAATGTCCGGCGCCTTCAGCACGGCAAAACCGGCTTGCTCGACGCTGGCCTTGTGCAGGGTGTTGATGTTGCCCAGCTCGCCCAGCAGGTATTTACCCAGTTTCAGGCTGTCGTTGATCGTCGCCGTCTGCGACAAATCGAGCAGCGTACGCGCCAGGAAGGGATCCTTGGCGCTGACATTGACGCCGCCGATCAGGTCGGCCTCGTTTTCCTTCTGCGCCAACAGCCGAGCCTGGGCACTTGAAGCACCGCGTTCGGACAACACGAAGACCGACGAACCGCGTGCATCCGGCTTGATCCAGGCATCGGCGTGGATGGACAGGAACAGATCGGCCTGCACGCGCCGGGCCTTCTGCACGCGCATGTGCAGGGGCACGAAGAAATCGGAATCGCGCGTCAGCACGGCACGCATGTTGGGCTCGGCATCGATCCGCGCCTTCAGGCGGCGGGCAACTTCGAGCGTGACGTTCTTCTCGTAGGTGCCGGCCTTGCCGACCGCACCGGGGTCTTCGCCACCATGCCCAGGATCGAGGGTGATGGTGACCAGGCGATCGACGATGGGCTTGCCCGACTTCCTGCTCGTTTGCACCTCTGGCGCTTCCGGTGCCTTGTCCGCTTTTTTGGCGGGAGCCTCATCGACCTTCTTGTCGGCAAGTTGCAAATCGGCTTCCGGCTTGAGCGGCTCGACCGCATCCTTGCGGCCCTCCAGCAGCGCCATCATCGGATCGGGCGGATTGACCGGGTAAACGTCAAGCACCAGGCGATGCCCGTATTCGCCGACCGGCTTGAGTTCGAACACCTGCGGTGTGACCCTGGTCTTCAACTCCATGACCAGGCGCACGACGCCCGGTTTGAAGCGGCCGGCACGCAGCAACTTGATGTAGGGATCGTCACCGCCGACCTTGCGGGCCAGGCTGTCGAGCACACTATTGAATTCGACGCCTTCGATATCGACGACCAGGCGATCGGGATTCTCGACAATGAAATGGGTGTATTTGAGCGGCGCGTCGTGTTCGAGGGTGACGCGCGTGTAATCGGCGGCCGGCCAGATGCGCACGGCCAGGATGGACGGCAGCTTCGCCGCGGCGCCGGCCAGCGGCGAGACGGACAGGATCAGCGAGGCGCCGGCGTAACGGAGGAGTTGGCGACGCCCATGGCTGGGATGAGCGCCCTTAGACATGCTTCCCCTTCCGGTGTATTTGCCAGGGCTTCGACGACACGCCCGACACCTGCATGATGAAGGCGCAGCCGCAAGTCTGCCGTCGGAACGCAGCCTTCAGCGCGTTCCGGCCATTCGACCAGACAGATCGCAGTGTCATTGAAATATTCGCCCAGGCCCGCATCGAGAAACTCCTCAGGTGACTCGAAACGATAAAAATCAAAGTGATATAAGTATAAGCTCGAAAATACGTAAACTTCAACCAGTGAATAAGTCGGACTTTTCACCGGGCCGGCATGGCCCAGGGCTCGAATCAACGCCCGCGCCAATGTCGTCTTGCCGGCCCCCAGGTCGCCATCAAGGTAAATCACCAGCCCCGGCTGCAGGATCGGCGCCAGCGCTTCGCCCAGGCGCTGCGTTGCAGCTTCGTCGGGCAACTGGAAAACGGCGGTAACATCGGGGCTATGCACGATCAGGACTCCACGGTGGATTACGCGGCACTCAAGGAAAAAATCCGGGCCGCCGGAACAACGCTCGGCTTCGCGGCCGTCGGCGTGGCGCGGGCCGACCCCGGCGTCGCGGCGGAACGCCTGCGTGCCTGGCTGGCGGCCGGGCGGCACGGCAGCATGGATTATATGGCCCGCCACGCCGACTTGCGCGCCTCGCCGCAAACGCTGCACCCCGGTACGCTGACGGTGATCAGTGCTGCGGTGGACTATCTCC
>JAYRUZ010000208.1:0-3658 GCA_041918795.1 Azonexus sp.
CCGGCTGCGCGCTGATCGGTGGCGAAACCGCTGAAATGCCGGGCATGTACCCGGCCGGCGAATACGATCTGGCCGGCTTCGCCGTTGGCGTGGTCGAAAAGTCCAAGGCCATCGACGGCAAGAGCATCCAGCCGGGCGACGTGGTGCTCGGCCTGGCTTCCTCCGGCGCCCACTCCAACGGCTACTCGCTGGTGCGCAAGATTATCGAGCGTTCCAACCCGGACATGAACGCCCCGTTCGACGGCGAGCGCTCGCTGGCCGACGTGGTCATGGCCCCGACCCGCATCTACGTCAAGCAGGTGCTGGCGACCATGGAGAAGGTTACGATCAAGGGCATGGCCCACATCACCGGCGGCGGCCTGCTCGAAAACGTGCCGCGCGTGCTGCCGGAAAACACCGTGGCCGAGATCGAGAAGGCCGCCTGGCCGCGTCCGAAGCTGTTCGACTGGATGCAGAAGGAAGGCAACGTCGACGAGAAGGAAATGCACCGCACCTTCAACTGCGGTATCGGCCTGGTCGTCATCGTGGCTGCGGCCGATGCCGACGCCGCCATGGCCGAACTGAAGGCGCAGGGCGAAACCGTCTATCGCCTCGGCAAGATTCGCGCTCGCCAGGGCGACGAGGCGCAAACCATCGTCGTTTGACGACATGAAAAAGGCTGCAGCAATTCTCGCTGGCAGCCTCCTCTGGCTGACCGCACCGCTCGTTCCCGAGGCCGGTGCGGCGACCAGAAAGCCGGCCGTTGCCGGCAAGACGGCACACGCCGTTGCCCGTAAAGCTCCCGCCAAGAAGAAAGCGCCTGCTGCCGCCGCGGCGAGCAGCGGTGTTTTCGTCGCCGAAGTCGATGACGAAGAGGATTTCGGCCTGCGCGGCCATGCCAGTTTCTATGGCCATGGTTTCCAGGGGCGCAAGACGTCGACCGGCGAGCGCTTCGATGTGCGCGATTTCACCGCAGCCAGCAATCACTTCCCGCTCGGTTCCTGGGTGGCCGTCCGCCGGCTCGACAGCGAGCGCTGCGCCATCGTCAAGGTCAATGACCGCATGCATGCCAAGCACCGCAAGCGCATCATCGATGTGTCGCGCGGGGTGGCGGAATACCTCGGCATGATCCGCGCCGGTGTCGTGCTGGTGCGCGTCGCCGCCATGAAGAAGGCTCTCGGCGAGAAGGATCTGGCGGCCTGCCATGCCGCCTTCGAAGCGGATAGCGACTGCGACTCCTGCGGTGCACCGCCCAAAATCCCAAAATTCGGTGGCACCGAATAAGTTGGCAGGCGCTCGGACGGTAGTCCATTCGTCAGCCTTGCGACTTCATGGCAAAGCGTTAACAATGCTTTGCAAATAAATAAATTGGAGACGTCGATGGACGGAGGTTTGCGGGTTTTTGTCGTTGATGACGATTCAATAATGCTGGACATCCTGCAGGCTTCGCTCGAAGGTGTTGGTCCGGTCGCGGTGTTCGCCAGCGCTGCAGCCTGCCTGGAAGGTCTCGGCGACTGCAAGCCCGACCTTTTCGTGCTCGATGTTTCGATGCCGGAAATGGATGGCTACACCCTGTGCCGCCGCCTGAAAGAGGATTGGGAGACGCAGGACATCCCGGTCATCTTCATGTCGGCCAGCGATGACGGTCATACCCGCCTGGCCTGCTACGAAGCGGGTGGCGACGATTTCATCCAGAAGCCCTTCGAGGCGGCCGAGTTGCTCAGCAAGGTCAAGGTCGTCGGCCGTACCCTCGGAGAGAAGGCCGCCCTGCGCGAACAGGCCGGCTACGCCCAGCGCACGGCCATGTCGGCCATGGTCAGCATGGGCGAACTGGGTGTCGTGTTGCAGTTCCTGAGCAAATCCTTCGCCTGCCAGGATGCCGAAGAGCTGGCGGCGGCGATCCTCGATGCGATGCAGAGCTACGACCTCGATACGGCAGTGCAACTTCGCCTGCAGGGCGAAACGCTGTCGCTGAGTCGCAACGGGCGCAACCTGCCGTTCGAGGTGTCGGTGCTGAACCACGTCAGCCAGAGCGACCGGATTTTCCAGTTCAAGTCGCGCTGCGCCTTCAATTACGGTCACGTCACGCTGCTGGTCAATAACATGCCGCTGGACGATGCCGAGCGCTCCGGGCGGATCCGCGACAACGTGGCGCTGCTGGCTGAAGGGGCGGATGCCCGGGTCAAGGCCATCGAAACGGATTTGATCGCGCAGCGCCGCCGTTCCGGGATCGAATCCGCCTTGCCGACGCTGTACACGACGCTCGACAGCGTTCAGGGCAACTACCGGCGCAACTGCTTCGAGCTGACCCAGGTGATGATCGACTTCCAGGAAGCGCTGACCAAATCCTTCGTCCATCTCGGGCTGACCGAGTCGCAGGAGGAAGAGGTGAACAACCTGGCCAATCAGTTCATGGCGCGCGTGGTCGGCACGCAGGATGCCAGCCTGCACATCGTCAGCGATCTCGAGCAGTTGGCCGAGAACCTGAAGGAACTACTCAGGCATTGAGGAAGGCGGCGGCCCGCTCGGCGATGCGCTGGGTCAGGGCCGGGTCGAGACAGTCGAAGTTCTCGTCGGCCGGAAAACCGTTGCCGAGCCAGGTGATCTGGCGCTTGGCCAGCTGGCGCGTGGCGTAGATGCCGCGATCGCGCATTTCGGGACGGCGGTACAGGCCTTCCTGCATTTCCCAGACCTGGCGGTAGCCGACGCAACGCATCGACGGCAGGCCGAGGTTAAGCTGGTATTTCTGGCGCAACATCGCCACTTCATCGTCCAGTCCGCCGAGCAGCATCTCGTCGAAACGGCGCTCGATGCGCTTGTGCAGCACGGTCCGGTCGGAGGGCAGCAGGCCGATGGACAGGAAGTCGTAAGGCGGCTTCTGGCTTTCGCTCTCGGCCAGCAGTTCGGACATCGGCCGGCCGCTCAGGCGGCAGATTTCCAGCGCCCGCTGCAGGCGCTGGCTGTCGGTCGGATGCAGCCGTGCTGCGGTGGACGGGTCCAGATCGGCCAATTTCGCGTGCATGGCCGGCCAGCCGAAACGCGCGGCTTCGGCGTCGATCTCGGCGCGCAAGTCGGCATCGGCCTGCGGCAGGTCGGCCAGGCCCTGCATCAGGCTGCGGAAATACAGGATGGTGCCGCCGACCAGCAAGGGCACCTTGCCGGCCGCGGTGATCTCGGCCATGGCGGTCAGCGTGTCTTCGCGGAAACGGGCGGCCGAATAGCTTTCTTCCGGCGTGATGATGTCGATCAGCCGGTGCGGGTATTGCGCCAGCATTGCCGGCCCCGGCTTGGCGGTGCCGACATCCATGTCGATGAAGACCTGGGCCGAGTCGACACTGATCAATTCGACCGGAAAACGGTCGGCCAGCGCCATGGCGGCGGCAGTCTTGCCCGAAGCGGTCGGGCCCATGATCAGGATGGCGGGCGGCAGGCAGGTGTCTTTCATGGCGGCGAATGCTACCACGCAGCGCTCAGCGCTTCGGCCTATAATCGAAACGAATACAGGGAGCCAACATGTCACTCGTACCCTGCCGTGCCTGCGGGCACCAAGTCGATACCTCCGCCTTAGGGCGTGTTCGCAGTAACCGGCGGGACTGCGTTTGTCGGCGCGGGATGGGCGTCAAGGCGCGAGGTGAAGGGAATGGTCGTTCCATTCCCAAGCCGAGCAACGCTGGCGACC
>JAYRUZ010000209.1:0-3647 GCA_041918795.1 Azonexus sp.
TCGGCGACCCATTTTTTCAGGCCTTCGTGCTTGACGTAATCGGGCGCATTCAGCGGTGCGGTCATGGCGGTGTGTCTCTCTCTAAGTTACTGAAATAGCTACGTTTCACGCCAGTCGCCGGGAGCTGCCACCAAGACTTCGAGCGGCTGAAAGGCCGTCGGCTGGGAAGCCCGTAATTATGCATCAAATTAGGGTAAACATCTACTTGACTTTGAGGGGCTAGGTGATTTCCGATAGCACGAAATTTGGGCGTTCGCATGCTATTATCTTCCGCGATCCGAAATGTAATTTCACGATATAAAACGGAGGCAGACATGGATTCCAGGCAATTGCGCGAATCTGCGCTTTTCTATCACCGCAACCCCAAGCCGGGCAAAATCGCGGTCACCCCCATCAAGCAACTGACCAACCAGTACGACCTGTCGCTTGCCTACTCGCCGGGTGTCGCTTACGCCTGCGAAGAGATCGTGGCCGATCCGGGCGAAGCCAGTACCCTGACGTCACGGGCCAATCTGGTCGGTGTCATCACCAACGGTACGGCCGTCCTCGGCCTCGGTCCGATCGGCCCGCTCGCCGCCAAGCCGGTGATGGAAGGCAAGGGCGTACTGTTCAAGAAATTCGCCAACATCGACGTTTTCGACCTCGAAATCGACGAGCGCGACCCGGACAAGCTGATCGACACCATCGCTTCGCTCGAGCCGACCTTCGGCGGGATCAACCTCGAAGACATCAAGGCACCCGAGTGCTTCTACATCGAGAAGAAGTTGCGCGAGCGGATGAAGATTCCCGTCTTCCACGACGACCAGCACGGGACAGCCATCGTTGTCGGTGCCGCCATCCTGAATGGCCTGCACCTGATCGGCAAGGACCTGACCAAGGTCAAGATCGTCACCTCTGGCGCCGGTGCTGCCGCGCTCGCCTGTCTGGACCTGCTGGTCATGCTCGGCGCCCCGGTCGAGAATATCTGGGTGACCGATATCAAGGGCGTCGTCTACGAAGGTCGCGTCGAAGAAATGGACGAGATCAAGGCCCGCTATGCCAAGAAGACCGACGCCCGCACGCTGGGCGAGGTCATCGAAGGTGCCGATGTTTTTCTCGGTCTTTCTGCCGGTGGTGTGGTGAAGCCGGAAATGGTCGCCAAGATGGCCGCCAGGCCAGTGATCATGGCGCTGGCTAATCCGACCCCGGAAATCCTGCCGGAGCGCGTCAAGGAAGTGCGCGACGATGCGATCATCTGTACCGGTCGGTCGGATTATCCGAACCAGGTGAACAACGTGCTGTGCTTCCCCTTCATCTTCCGCGGCGCACTCGATGTCGGTGCAACGACCATTACCGAAGAAATGAAGATGGCGGCGGTCAAGGCCATCGCCGAACTGGCGCGGGCCGAGCAGTCGGACGTGGTCGCGTCGGCCTATGGCGAGAAGGTGTCGGGCTTTGGCCCGGAATACCTGATTCCGAAGCCCTTCGACCCGCGTCTGATCGTCAAGATCGCGCCGGCTGTGGCCAAGGCCGGGATGGATTCGGGCGTGGCAACCCGACCAATCCAGGATTGGGATGCCTACCTGCAGAGCCTGAACGAGTTCGTCTATCACTCCGGCATGATCATGAAGCCGGTGTTCTCGCAGGCGAAGCTGGCGCCCAAGCGCATCGTCTTTGCCGAAGGCGAGGACGAGCGCGTGTTGCGCGCGGTGCAGGTCGTCCGTGACGAAGGCATCGCCTGGCCGATCCTGATCGGCCGCCACGCCGAGATCAAGCGCCGCATCGAGGTCTCGGGGCTGCGCCTGCGCGAAGGCGAAGATTACGAGGTTGTCCATTCCGACAACTCGGTTTTCTTCGACGAGCATTACGAGGAATTCTGGACAACCTACCACCGCATCATGGAGCGCAAGGGCGTCTCGCCAGATTACGCGCGCCGCGAAGTGCGCCGCCGTAACACCCTTTACGGCGCGCTGATGGTCAAGCTCGGCTACGCCGACGGCCTGATCTGCGGCACCTTCGGTCGCCACGAAACACACCGCGAGTATGTGCAGAACGTCATCGGAACACGCCCGGATCTGGATCGCTATTACGCGATGAACCTGCTACTGCTGCCGGGACGCACGGTCTTCATTGGCGACACCTATGTCAATTACGATCCGAACGCCGAGCAGTTGGCCGACATGACGCTCCTGGCCTGCGAGGAAATACGCAATTTCGGCATCACGCCGAAAGTGGCCCTGCTATCGCACTCGACCTTCGGTACCGAGAACACGCCGACCGCCGAGAAGATGCGCGAAGTGCTGGCGACCCTGAAGCAGCGGGCACCGGAGCTTGAAGTTGAAGGCGAAATGCACGGCGATGCGGCGCTCGACGAGCATATCCGCCTCAAGGCCTTCCCGAATTCGCGCCTCAAGGGCCAGGCCAACCTCCTGGTCATGCCGACCCTCGATGCAGCGAATATCTCGTTCAACCTGCTCAAGGTGGCGGCCGGCGACAACTTGACGGTCGGTCCCATCCTGTTGGGGGCAGCCAAGCCGGTCAACATCCTGACGCCGACGGCAACCGTGCGCCGCATTGTCAACATGGTGGCGCTGACGGTTGTCGATGCTGACTGATTTTTGGCTTTAAGTTTTTGTTGTATCTATCTATTTTTATTGAAATCTCCCTCTCTCCTGCTAAACTTGGCTACAATGCGCTGATGCTGGCAGGAGAGATTCAATGAAGCAGAAAATCAAGACGGCTCTATTAGTTGGAGCATTGGTCGGTGCCGGGATGCAGGCGCCAGCGCATGCGGCCCAGAGCAAGAAGGAACCCGTCCATTCCACCAAGAAGGCACCGGCTTCCGGAAAATCCAGCGTACGTGCGGCGGCAGGCAAGCAAACCGTCGCCAAATCCTCGACCAAGTCGAGCAAGCAGGATTCGCGTGTCGCTGCCAAACCGGCAGTTTCCAAGTTCGCTGCTGCGGACAGCGCGCGCAAGCCGATCCGTCGCGTATCGACCAATTTCGATGATGATGCCGGCCGTCTGGCCTTGTACTCGGCTTCGGCCTTGGTGATCGATCAGGCTACCGGGCACGCCATCGTCGAAAAACAACCGAATGCGGTAACGCCGATCGCGTCGATTTCCAAGTTGATGACAGCAATGGTCGTTCTTGATGCCAAGCTCGATTTGCAGGAAGTTATCGCCATCGGCGACGAGGATGTGGACATGCTGAAGGGCACGCGTTCCCGTCTGCCTGTCGGTACCACGATGACGCGCGAGACGGCCATGCTGCTGGCGCTGATGTCCTCGGAAAATCGTGCCGCGCATGCTCTGGGGCGTCATTACCCGGGTGGCATGCACGCTTTTGTGGAAGCCATGAACAAGAAGGCGCAGGCGCTGGGCATGTACAACTCGCGCTTCGAGGAGCCGACCGGGCTGTCGAGCAACAACGTGTCGACCGCGCACGATCTGGCGCGCATGGTCACTGCCGCTGCGCGCTATCCGGAAATCCGCCAGGCATCGACCACGGCCGAAGCCAAGGTTGAACTGAACGGCCGTATCCGCGACTTCCACAATACCAACGCGCTGGTGCGCAGCGACAACTGGGAAATCGGTGTTTCCAAGACTGGCTATATTTCCGAAGCGGGCCGCTGCCTGGTCATGCAGGCCCGTGTGGCCGATCGTCC
>JAYRUZ010000210.1:0-3630 GCA_041918795.1 Azonexus sp.
GGCTACTTCCTGATCGTGGCGGACTTCATCAACTGGGGCAAGAAGAACGGCGTGCCGGTCGGCCCCGGCCGGGGTTCCGGCGCCGGTTCGCTGGTCGCCTACAGCCTGCGCATTACCGACCTCGATCCGCTGGCCTACGCCCTGCTGTTCGAGCGCTTTTTGAACCCCGAGCGGGTGTCGATGCCCGACTTCGATATCGACTTCTGCCAGGACAACCGCTGGCGGGTGATCGAGTACGTGCGCCAGCACTACGGCGCCGATGCGGTCAGCCAGATCGCCACCTTCGGCACCATGTCGTCGAAGGCGGTCATCCGCGACGTCGGCCGGGTGTTCGGCCTGCCCTACTCGATGTGCGACCGCATCTCGAAGTTGATTCCCATCGTCCAGAACAAGCCGGTGTCGCTGGCCGAGGCGCTGGAGCAGGAACCGCAACTGCGCGAGATGATGGAAGGCGATGGTGATGGCGAAACCATCCGCGAATTGTTCGACCTGGCCGGCCGTCTGGAGGATTTGACCCGCAACGTCGGCATGCACGCCGGGGGCGTGCTGATCGCGCCGGGCAAGATCACCGATTTCTGCCCGATCTACCAGGCGACCGGTGCCGATGCCTCGCCGGTGTCGCAGTTCGACAAGGACGACGTCGAGAAGGTCGGCCTGGTCAAGTTCGACTTCCTCGGCCTGCGCAACCTGACCATTATCGAGCTGGCGCTCAAGTACATCGAGCGGATGACCGGCGAGAAGCTCGACCTGATGTCGCTCGGCTTCGACGACCCCGGTGCCTACCAGATACTGAAGGACGCCAACACGACGGCGATCTTCCAGGTCGAATCGGAAGGCATGAAGAAGCTGCTGAAAAAGCTGGCGCCCGACCGCTTCGAAGACATCATCGCCGTGCTCGCGCTCTATCGTCCCGGCCCGCTCGGCTCGGGCATGGTGGACGACTTCATCCTGCGGAAAAAAGGCCAGCAGGCTATCGACTATTTCCACCCGGACCTCACCGCCTGCCTGTCGCCGACCTACGGCGTCATCGTGTACCAGGAGCAGGTGATGCAGATCTCGCAGATCATCGGCGGCTACACGCTGGGTGGCGCCGACATGCTGCGCCGGGCGATGGGCAAGAAGAAGCCCGAGGAAATGGCCAAGCACCGCGAAACCATCGCGGCCGGTGCCAAGGAGCGCGGCTACGATCCGGCGCTGGCCGAGCAGTTGTTCGACCTGATGACCAAGTTCGCGGAGTACGGCTTCAACAAGTCGCACACCGCCGCCTACGCCGTGGTCACCTATCACACGGCCTGGCTCAAGCGTTACCACTGTGCGGCCTTCATGGCGGCGACCCTGTCGTCCGACATGGACAACACCGATACGGTGAAGATCTTCTATGACGACGCCGTCGGGCCGTCCAACAAGCTCAAGATGCTCGGGCCGGACGTCAACGCCTCGCAGTACCGCTTCGAGCCGGTCGATCGCGCCACCATCCGCTACGGCCTGGGGGCGATCAAGGGTACCGGCGAACAGGCGGTCAATGTGATCCTCAAGGCGCGCCAGGACGGCGGGCCGTTCAAGGATCTGTTCGATTTCTGCCAGCGTTGCGACAAGCGGCAGGTCAACCGTCGCACCATCGAGGCCCTGATCCGGGCCGGCGCTTTCGACAGCCTGGATGCCAACCGCCACAAGCTGCTCGCTTCGGTCGGCATTGCCATGGATTTTGCCGAGCAGAAGGAACGCGACTCGCTGCAGACCAGCCTGTTCGACATCGCCGAGGTGGCCGAGCAGCATGCGCCGGAATACGTCGGCGTGCGGCCGTGGGACGAGAGAACACAACTGATGGAGGAGAAGACGGCGCTCGGCTTCTTCTTCTCGGGCCATCCGTACAACACCTGCAAGAAGGAGCTGTCGCGCTTCATCCGTCGGCCGCTCAACCGCCTGGAGCCGTCCAAGGAGTTCACCTCACTGGCCGGCATCGTGGTCGGTATCCGGACGCAGATGACGCGGCGCGGCAAGATGCTCTTCGTGCAGATCGACGACGGCACGGCCATGGTCGAGGTGTCGGTATTCAACGAGCTGTTCGAGGCCGAGCGGGCCAAGATCGTCACCGACGAGGTGCTGGTCATCGAGGGCAAGGTCCGTTACGACGAGTTTTCCGGTGGCAACGCGGTTGTCGCCGAGCGCCTGATGACCCTCGGCGAGGCCCGTGCCCGCTTCGCCAAGCACCTGCTGCTGAAGATGAACGGCAATTCCGATGCGCAGAAGCTGAAGTCGCTGCTGGCACCCTTCGCGCCGGGGCCGGCGCCGGTCATGATCCAGTATCGCAACGCCAGCGCCGAGTGCCAGTTGAAGCTGGGCGAGAGCCTGCGCGTCCGTCTCGACGACGCCTTGCTCGAGGCGCTCGCCACCTGGCTGCAGCCCGATAACGTCGAGATCGTCTACCAATGATCCGCTGGATCGACCAGGCCCTGCTCAGCGAAGTGAGCGCCGAGGCGCAGGCGGCACCGCGCCGGCGCAAGAACCGCAATTTTCATCCGCGCGACGACTATCCGGGCCATCGCCTGCTCAACGCCATCGAGCCCGATTCCTACGTGATGCCGCACCGGCATCTCGACCCCAGCAAGGACGAAACCATCCTCTGCCTGCGCGGCCAGTTGGGCATTCTCGTTTTTTCGCCAAATGGGGCAGTGCACCGCAGCAGTGTGCTGGTGGCCGGCGGTGACACCTTTGGCGTCGACATTCCGCATGGTGTCTACCATTCGGTCGTCGCGCTGGTGCCGGGAACGGTCTTTTTCGAGGCCAAGGCCGGCCCTTATGTGCCGCTGACCGAAGAAGAAAAGGCGCCGTGGGCGCCTTGGGAAGGAAGTGGCGAGGCGGCCGCCTATCTGACCGCCCTGCGGGCCGAATTCCCTTAAAGCATCGATTCGCTCTTGAAGCCGATACGCACGGCACCCCAGTGCCGGCCATTGATGATGATCGGCATCGACAGGTCACTCAGGATTTCCCCGGTATCGCGCACGTAGGTCTGGAAGAGCGAGGGCTTCTGGTTCTTGGCCAGCTTGATGCCGACCGGGTCGTTGAAGATGCGCTTGTGCCGGCACTTGCCCAGATCGACGGCGGGGTCGCCGGTCGGCGGGTTGGAGAACTGGCTGTTGTGCGCCGGGGCGTAACCGTTGGTATCGACACATAGCGAATAGCTCAGGCCGGGTACCTGGCGCAGCAGGTCGTCGTACATGTTGGTCAGTTCGCGGTCGCACTGGCCGTCGTAGGCTGTCGTGAATCGCTTCGGGTTCGAGCCGGGAATATCCTTGTACGCCTGGTCGAATACATTCACCCCGCGATCGGCCAGGCGCTTCAGGACGCCGGCGACATTATCCCGGAAACCGATGCATTGATCGTGCAGGTTGTCGAACTTGCTGTTGCCGGTGCGGAAATCGGCCAGCGTGCATTGCAGATCTTCGGTCGATTCGCGCAGGGTTTTGGCCGAATCGATGCATTGCTTCATGCGTCCGGAAATCTCGACCGAATGATCGCGGATTTCCTCGACTTCGCGATGGATGGATTCGTTGCTCTCGCGCAGATTGTGGATGGCGCCCGAGATGCTGGTCAGTTGCTCGGTCGTCTGCTTGAATTCCGTGACCATGG
>JAYRUZ010000211.1:0-3619 GCA_041918795.1 Azonexus sp.
GCCGGCAGCAGGCGGGCGAGGGCTTCGCTCACGTCGGCGGTGATGCCGATGTGGGCGGTCTTGATCTTGTCGAGTTCGGCCGGGTCGATGTCGATATGGATGATCTTGGCCTGTGGGCAGAAGGCGGCCACCTTGCCGGTCGCCCGGTCGTCGAAGCGGGCGCCGACGGCGATCAGCAGGTCGCATTCGTCGAGTAGCAGGTTGGTGTAGCGCGCGCCGTGCATGCCGAGCATGCCGCAGGCGAGCGGGTGATCGACCGGCATGGCGCCGAGCGCCATCAGCGTCATCACGGTGGGCAGGCTGGCCTTTTCGGCGAACTGGACGGCGAGCTCGGCCGCGCCGCTATGCACGACGCCGCCGCCGAGGTAGAGGATGGGGCGCTTGGCGGCGTTGATCATGGCGGCGGCTTCGGAAATCGCCCAGCCGTCGGCTTCCGGCGCGCCCTGGCGGCGGCCGGGTTCGGGCCACTCGGCAATCTCGATGGCCTGGCTCTGCACGTCCTTGGGAATATCGACCAGCACCGGGCCGGGGCGGCCGGAGGCGGCGAGCGCGAAGGCACGCGGGATCACTTCGAGTAGCTCCTCGGCGGAAGAGACGAGGAAGTTGTGCTTGGTGATCGGAAGGCTCAGGCCGTAGGTGTCGACTTCCTGGAAAGCATCGGTGCCGATCATCGCCTTGGGCACCTGGCCGGTAATGGCGACGAGCGGGATGGAGTCGAGCTTGGCGTCGGCGATGGCGGTCAGCAGGTTGGTTGCGCCGGGGCCGGAGGAGGCCATGCAGACCGCGACTTCACCGGTGGCGCGGGCCATGCCCTGGGCCATGAAGCCGGCGCCCTGCTCATGGCGGGCGAGGACGTGGTGAATCGCGGTGGAACGGCCGAGCGCATCGTAGATCGGCAGGATGGCGCCGCCGGGAATGCCGGCGACGGTGCGGATGCCCTGTCGCTCGAGCAGGCGGATGGTGATTTCGGCACCGGTCAGTGTTTCGGTCATGGAACTCTCTCTTTCTCGGTAATCGGCGATTCCGGCGAGGTTCCAAAACAAAACCCCCGCCGGTTTGCGCCGGCGGGGGTTGGTAAATTTGGTGTTTCTGCTGCTTACCTGATCCGCGACGGCGCGTGCGTTACGACGCCTACGATGACTACGCGTACGACGACCGGCGATACTGCGCGGGCAGCAACGGAGCGGAAGGTACGGGTGGCGGTCATGGCGATGTGGTCAGGTCGGGGGCAGAAAGATCCGCTACTATGGCCGACAGTTCTTTCTTGCGCAAGAGGGGGGCGCATGATTTACGGTTTTTTGCCGCGAATGTGCTTGAGGCTTGGCGGTGCACACCTTAAACTTGCCCGGATCAATGGTTGACCCAAGGCTGCCTGAAGCAGCGGAAGTAATTCGAGCGGAATATGTCTAATCTGGGAAAAATCCTACTGGCGGATGCGTCGAAGGTGATACGCGTCTCGCTGGCGCGCCAACTGGCCGAGCATTTCGATGTTCGCGAGGAGTCGAGCGGAGAATCCGCCTGGCAGTCGCTCGTGCTGGATCATTCCATCGTCGCCGTCGTTTCGGGTCTGAACCTGAATCGCCTCGACGGCCTTGGCCTGGTTGAGCGCCTGCGTGAAAGCAAGCTCTCCCGCCTGAAGCAGCTGCCGTTCTTCCTGCTGGTGCCCGATTCGTTCTCCGATGTAGAGCGGGCCAGGGCGCGCAGTTGCGGGGTAAACGAGTTCATTTCCCGCGATTCGGTGACCGATTCGCTCGAAAACGTGGTTGCCGCATTGCTCGAACGTCTGGGCGGTGCCAAGGCAGGGCGCGACGAGGCTCCCGACGAAACCCTGGTAGCTGCACCGATTGAAGAGATCGAGGAAGGCCTGGATCAGGTCGGCGTACGGACTGACGTCGCGGTCAGCGATATTCTCGGGCAGATGGGCGGCATGGCCGGCCTGGATGCGGTCGATGCCAGCGGCAAGATGCTGGGCGAAAGTGAATTTGGTGCCGAGGACGTGGTGCTCGCCCAGGAAATGCTCGAAGAGCGCCTGGGCCAGTTGCTGCATGCCGCACCGGACGGCTGGGGCGTCGGCGTGCTGGCCTTCACGCTGGATGGCTACGATGATCTGGTGCAGAAATACGGTGCGGAGCTGGCCGCGCGCACCGTCCAGAAGTTTTCCTTCCTGCTTGCCCGCAAGATCCGCTCGGAAGACAGCATCGGCCAGTTGGCCCAGGGCAAGGTGATGATCATTGCCCCGGCAACGACGCGGGCGATCTGCACCGGCTTTGCCAACCGTATTTGCAAGGCGATGACATCGGCCCAGATTTCGGTGCGCGGCCAACGGATCGATCTGACGGTCAGCGTCGGTATTGCCGTCGCGCCGGAAGACGGCCTGGAAATTTCGGTGCAGGAACTGCTCGCCTTGGCCGATCAGCGCCTGGATATGGCACGGCGTACGGGCGGCAATCGGGTCGTTGCCGAAGCTACCAAGATCGATCTCGAAGCCGTATCGAACGATGCGTTCGTCGCCCAGCTCAAGGAACTGATGGCGACGGTCGACCCGACGCTATTGAACCCCTGCCTGGGGCAGATCGGCCTCCAGTTGATGCCGCTGCTGAAACAGATGGAGGCCAGCTTCCGCTTCGGCCTGCCGCTTGAGGAAATCAACAAGCGCCTGTGGGACAGGGCGCGCGCCGAGCGCATGCTTTAGGCTTCGGACCTCGCCAAAGAAAAAGCCGGCTTCTTCAAGCCGGCTTTTTCGTGGCTGCAAGGCCTGCGATCAGGCCTTGACCGGGATCTTGCCGATCTTGATCTGCCATTCCTTCGGACCGGTTTCATGCACGCTGACGCCGGACGAATCAACAGCGACGGTGACCGGCATGTTCTCGACATCGAACTCGTAGATGGCTTCCATGCCGAGATCGGCAAAGCCGACGACCTTGGCCGACTTGATGGCTTTTGCCACGAGGTAGGCGGCGCCGCCGACGGCCATCAGGTAGGCGGACTTGTTGTCCTTGATCGCCTCGATGGCGACCGGACCGCGCTCCGACTTGCCAATCATCGAGATCAGGCCGGTCTGCTCCAGCATCATGCGGGTGAACTTGTCCATGCGGGTGCCGGTGGTCGGGCCGGCCGGGCCGACCACTTCGTCACGCACCGGATCGACCGGGCCGACGTAGTAAATGACGCGGTTGGTGAAGTCGACCGGCAGCTTCTCGCCCTTGGCCAGCATGTCCTGGATGCGCTTGTGGGCGGCATCGCGGCCGGTCAGCATCTTGCCGTTGAGGAGCAGTTTCTGGCCCGGCTTCCAGGAAGCGACTTCTTCCTTGGTCAGGGTGTTCAGGTTGACTTGCGTCGCTGCCTTGAGGTCGGGTGTCCAGGTCACGGCCGGCCAGTCTTCCAGCTTCGGCGGCTCGATCTTGGCCGGGCCGGAACCATCGAGATGGAAGTGGCAGTGGCGGGTGGCGGCGCAGTTCGGCACCAGCGCGACCGGCAGGTTGGCGGCGTGGCAGGGGTAATCCAGCACCTTGACGTCGAGCACGGTGGTCAGGCCGCCCAAACCCTGGGCGCCGACGCCCAGCGCGTTGATCTTTTCCATCAGCTCGAGGCGCAGCTCTTCCGGACGGGTCAGCTTGGC
>JAYRUZ010000212.1:0-3605 GCA_041918795.1 Azonexus sp.
TGCGCGCCGACCTGCTGCGCTATCTGGAAAAGGACAAGGAGCTGGCTGTGCTCGACCGCGAGCTGGAATCGCGCCTGTCGGCCTGGTTCGACGTCGGCTTTCTCGAATTGCAGCGCCTGACCTGGAATTCGCCGGCCGCGCTGCTCGAAAAGTTGATCGAGTACGAAGCCGTGCACGAGATCCGCTCGTGGACCGACCTCAAGAACCGTCTCGATTCCGACCGCCGGCTCTACGCCTTCTTTCACCCGCGCATGCCGGCCGAGCCGCTGATCTTCGTCGAGGTGGCGCTGACCGACCACATTTCCGGCAATGTGCAGGAGCTGCTCGACGAACACGCCCCCGTTTTCGACAACCGCAAGGCCGACACGGCGATTTTCTATTCCATCTCGAACACGCAGGTGGGCTTGCGCGGCGTGTCCTTCGGCAATTTCCTGTTGAAGCGCGTGATCGACGACTTGAAGCGCGATTTTCCCAAGCTGGAGAACTTCGCCACGCTGTCGCCGTTACCGGGCCTCGCTGCCTGGGTGCGCAAGAATCCGGGCGCGCTGGCCGAGGCCGGGATCGAATTGCCGCTCGACCAGCTGTCGGCCGGCGAATGGGCCAAGGACAAGAAGCAGTCGCGCGCTGTCGAAGATGCGCTGCTCCGCCTCGGCGCCCGCTATCTGGCCACGGCCAAGCAGGGCGGCGGCGAAGAAGGCCCGCCGTTCGACCCGGTGTCGCGCTTCCACCTCGGCAACGGGGCGCGGGTCGAGCGCCTTAACTTCCTGGCCGATTCCTCGGCCAAGGGCTTCCGCCAGTCCTTCGGGCTGATGGTCAATTACCGCTACGAGTTCGACGACATCGAAACCAACCTCGAAGCCTTCGCGGCCACCGGCAAGATCGCCATGTCGGCCGGGGTGCGGCGACAGGCGCGGCTGGGCAAGTAATTTGTCGGGTATCCGGTCGCCGCAACGCGCTGCTGCGGTGCACCGGCCAAAAAGGGCAAAAACGGCGTGCGCCAGGCAATCCGGGAAACGTTCATTCCCCCGTTGGCGAAGGCGTGTTTCGGTGTTTGCAAAGCTTTGGCAGCGGGCGACCATCGTCGCCTTGCCGTTCAAATAGCCCTCAGGCTTCTCCGAATTTCTTGTGGTAGGCCTCCATGGCGCGGCTGCGTGCCAGGAAGAGGCGGAGTTTGACGGTTTCGGACAGCGCGTCGTCTGCAGCGCCGGCAGTTTTCGCTGCCTGATTGAGGATATGCGCATCGACGGCCTTGGCCCTCGCCATCAGCAGCCGTAGCTGGATATGGGCGGGCAGGGCGAGATTGTCGTCGTCGGCGTTGAACTTCTCTCCGGCCAGCCTGGGCCGGCTGAAGGAACGGTGCAAATCCAGATCGTCCAGACCGGGGTCGTCATCGTTATCGTCCGAGGCGATGTGCCGCGTCGGGTCGTCGATCTGGGCAGCGCTTTTGTAGAGCGCGATCTGCTCGCGGGCCGAGCGGGAAAGCATTGATCTGGCCGCTGCATGCTTTTTGGCCTTGATCGTCTTGCTCTGGGCCAGGCCAGGGCCGGCGGCGAGATGCCGGGTCGGCTTGGCCGACATCGTCGGCAGCGGGTCTGCGGCCAGCGCGACCAAGGCGCCGTCCATGGCGGGCAGGAGCTGAGCGCTTTCTGCCGGAAGCGCGGCCATCGATGCTTCCTCGGCGTGAACACCCGTCACGGCGAGGAAAGCCAACGCAGCGATCAGAAATTTGCGTGCCATCACACGAACTCCCGCAGTCATGGGCTCAGTGAAGCAGGTTGGCCTCGAACGTCGCTTCAATTTGTTCGGCAAATTTGTAGTGAGCGAAAATCCGCTGCAATTCAGCCGATTTCATTCCTGGATTGGCCAGAAAGCTGATGCCGATCCGTTGCCCTTGTTTCACCAGCGTCGTGAAGGCGTAGTGCCATTCGCGGGCTTCTTCCAGCCGTTCGATCACTTCCTGCTCATTGCTGATCGCCACGCCGGCGCCCTTGAGCGACTGGATGAATTGGGTGGATTCGTAGTTGGGGTTGCGGATCATGATGTTCTCCATTGATTCATGCTTGCCATAGCTACATAACGATCCGTCGGAGCTTGCGATGACCGCCATATGTAGCGATTTGTAACGGGAGGGCGGCTTGGCTCAGTGAGTGCGTGGCAAACGTTGTTCCGGCGCATGGCAAAATCTTTGGCAATGGCCGGTTTCGCAACTAAGCTGAAAGCAAGGTCGGCCGCCCGTCGTTCGGCATCCGGAATAGCCCTCATCCCCCTCAATCAGGGCTGGGTTGCCGGCGGCAAGGGGGGCCGACCGCAGGAGCGCGCCATGAAAAAGAAGAGCTTTCCGCTGGCCAAAGTCTATGGCCTGCTCGAACCCGGCCCGGTCGTGCTGCTCAGCACCGCAAGGCGCGGCAAGAACAACGTGATGACCCTCTCCTGGCACACCATGCTCGAATTCGAGCCGCCGCTCATCGGTTGTGTCGTTTGCGGCTACAGCCATGCGGCGCTCAAGGCGACCAAGGAATGCGTCATCAACATCCCGGACGCCAGCCTGGCCGATCAGGTCGTCGCTTGCGGCAACCACAGCGGTCGCGACATCGACAAGTTCGCCGAATTCGGCCTGACGCCGCTACCCGCCAAGGAAGTGCAGGCCCCGCTGATCGCCGAATGTTTCGCCAACCTGGAATGCCGCGTGGTCGACACCCGCCTGGTCAATCGCTACAGCTTCTTCGTACTGGAGGTCGTGCAGGCCTGGGCCGAGGGCGACATCGCCGAGCGGCAGACCATGCACCATCGCGGCTACGGCAAGTTCATGTTCGCCGGCGAAACGCGGCAGCTCGATTCGCAGATGCGTTGAGTCTCAACGCGGGGCAGGGTTCATTTAGCGCCGCTTGGGATCCAGGCGGCAATCTGCTGCACCACTTCGTTCTCGATGCCATTGAAGCCGTGATAGGCCATCGCCTCGCACGGATCGCCCACATTCCGCCCGCCCTTGAAGGCCAGCAACTGCTTGCGCGGGGCGTTGGCCAGCTTGTCGATCAGCGAAGGCGCGCCGGCAAAGGCGCAATGCGAGCAGCCATCCTCCTCGTGATGCACCACCAGCACCGGGATGCGGATTTTCTCCAGCGGCATCATCGGCACGGCCCGTCCCTTGGGATCGGTGAGTATGGTGGAGGTCAGTACGATGCCGTCGGGGCCATCGGCTCCGGATAATTCGGTGGCGACATAGCCCGCCGACTGCGTGCCGCGGCTGGTGCCGACCAGCCACACCGGCACCTTGTGGCTCTCGCGCGCCCAGGCAATCACCGACTTGATATCGTCAGCATGCTCCGGTTTCTGCCGCTGGCCGCCGAGAAAGGGGGCAGATTGCCGGTCGGAAGGCGCATCAACCACCAACACGTTGAAGCCCTGATCGGCAAACAACTGGCGCGTCCGCACCAGGAAATTGCCTTCGCCCCACTTCATGCCACCATTGGGAAACAACTGCAAGCCGCCGTGCCCGCCCGGCAACATGATCAGCGTAGCTTTCGCGTTGGCCGGGGAGAGCACCAGCAGCCGCTGCGTTACGCCCGGCCGGGTCGGGATATCGACGATCTGTTGCGCCAGGGCGG
>JAYRUZ010000213.1:0-3601 GCA_041918795.1 Azonexus sp.
TCGAAGGCCTGTCGAAAGTGACCGGCATGAGCAAGGACTTCGCGCTGCACCAGAAGGAAAACCTGAACGACCTGATGGCGACGGCCGAAGAAAAACTGGAAGGCCGTACCACGCCGCCGGCACCGGCTGCCGAGCCAACGCCGACTGCCTGAGGAGGCCATCATGGCGAATGCCGCCCAACTGGCCGACCGGATCGTCGTCATCCATCGCGAACCGGGCTATCTGCGCCTGGAATTGCCGGGCGAATTGTGCAGTCTGGATCTGGCGGCCGATATCGAAGCCGGCCTCAAAACCCTGGCCGGCATCGGCACTGCTGCGGTGGACACCGGCTGGAAGCGAATTTCCATTCGTTACGATGCAACTGCCCTGACCACGGCCCAGGTCGCCCGCCAGCTATTCGACGTCATCGATGCCTTGCCTGAAGGCGAAGCAGCAACGCAAGAAGCCCCAGCCGACACCACGGCAAACGGCGGATTTCTCGACAAAGGAATCCAGCCGGCGCTCGACAAGATCAAGGCAGCCATCATTCCGCCCGGCGAACCACCAGCCGATTCGCTGCGCGCCCGCTTTCAGCCGATGGTCGAAAGCGCCCTGACGGAAAAGGCCATCACCAACTTCTTCAACGACATCGTCGCCTTTTATCTGATCAAGGTGCATTGGGACCTGATTACCAAGCGCTGGCTGCAGAACCCGCTCGCCCACAGCAATGCCTGGCTGACCACCTTTTATCTCGTCTTCCTGCTGGTGCGCTACCGCAAGAGCCAATGAAGCATTTCCGCGTCGTTCATCGCCTGTCGCGCCGCATTCGGGTCATCGCGCCCTCCCTGGTCAAGGAGACGGAGCGCGGCTACATCCTGGAAATCCTGCTGCGCAAGCACCCGGCGGTGAAGGACGTGGCGCTGGTGGCGGACATCGGTTCGGTCGCCATCCGCTTCGACCCGGACGCCCTGCCGGAAACCCGTCTGCTGGCAACCCTGGACGCCATCCTCGCCAACCTGATCGCCGCCCCCAGGGCTGCGGCGAACATCGCGGCTCCGGTCGATGGCCCGGTATCCGAATGCTCGCTTGCCGTCGAAGGCATGACCTGCGCCTCCTGCGCGCTGCTGATCGAGATGAAGCTGAAGCGCGATCCGCGCGTGCGCCATGCCGCCGTGAATTTCGCCGCAGCGACGGTCACCGTGCAGGGTGTCATCGACCGCGATAGCGTCGCTGAAGTTGTCCGCCGTCTCGGCTACGAAGCCCGACCGATGGACACGCTGGCCCAGCGCCGCCTGCTGGTCGAACGGGAAAAGGCACGGGTCGAAGAAGCGAAAAAACGCTTCATCCAATCGGCACTGCTCACCGCGCCGGTGATGATTTCCGGCATGCTGATGCACCGTTCGCCGACACTGCGGCTGATCGAGTTCGGCCTATCGACCGCCATCCTCTTCGGCAGTGCCGACAGCATCTTCAAGAAGGCCTGGGCCTTGGCCAAACAGGGCGAGGCGAACATGGACACCCTGATCGCCATCGGCTCGGGTGCCGCCTGGGCCTACAGCATTCCCGGCGTGCTCAAGATGCACCACCATGTCTATTTCGAGTCGGCGGCCGGCATCTGCACTTTCGTGCTGCTCGGCCGTTACATGGAGGAACGCGCCAAGGGCAAGGCCAGCGACGCCATCCGCAAGCTGATCGAACTGCAGCCGGAAACCGCGCTGCGCGTCGAGGCTGATGGCAGCGAACGGGAAGTGCCGATCGATGATGTTCAGGTTGGCGATACGCTGCGCGTCCGCGCCGGCGACAAGATTCCGACCGACGGCCGGGTGGTCGACGGACAATCCTCGGTCGACGAGGCGATGATCACCGGCGAATCCCTGCCCGTGGCCAAGGCTGCCGGCGACAAGGTGATCGGCGGCTGCCTGAACGGTAACGGCAGCTTCACCATGACGGTCACCGCTATCGGTGGCGACACCGTCCTCTCCGGCATCGTCAGGCTGGTCGATCATGCCCAGGGCAGCAAGTTGCCGGTGCAGAAACTGGCCGACCGCATTTCTGCCCGTTTCGTTCCGGCCGTCGGCGGCATCGCCGGGCTGACCTTTGCCGGCTGGGCCCTGGCCGGCGCCCCGGTTTCGGCGGCCCTCGCCCACGCGGTGGCTGTCCTGCTCATCGCCTGCCCCTGCGCCCTCGGCCTCGCCACTCCGACGGCCATCATGGTCGGCACCGGCCAGGCCGCCAAGCGCGGCATCTACATCCGCAACGGCGAAGCCCTGGAAACGGCGGCCAAGCTGACCACGGTGGTCTTCGACAAGACAGGCACGATCACCGAAGGCAAGCCGGCGGTGACCGATGCCTTCCTGTTGCCCGACATCGGCGAAGGGCGCCTGGCGTCGCTGGTCGCGGCCGCCGAAGCCGGCTCCGAACACTTCCTCGCCCGCGCACTGGCCGACTGGAGCCGGCCGCGCCAGCAGGAAACACTGCCTGCCGAAGCCTTCGCCGCCCATCCCGGCCGCGGCATCACGGCGCGCGTCGATGGGCTCGATGTCGTCATCGGCAACGCCGCCCTGCTTGAAGAAATGGGCATTTCCCCGGCGCCACTCGCCGATGAAGCGCACCGCCTGGCCGAGCAGGGCAAGACACCGGTCTTTGCTGCGGTGGACGGCTCTCCGAAGGCAATTTTCGCGATCGCCGACCAGCCTCGTCCGGGAGCCCGCGAAGCCATTGCCCACCTGCATCGCCTCGGCCTGAAAACCATCATGGCGACTGGCGACCTCGAAGCAGTCGCCAGCCACGTCGCCCGCGAAGTCGGCATCGACCGGGTATTGGCGCGCTGCACGCCGGCCGACAAACTGGCCGTGATCCGCGAATTGCAGGCTGCCGGCAACCAGGTCGGCATGATCGGCGACGGCATCAACGATGCCCCTGCCCTGGCCGCCGCCGACGTCGGCTTCGCCATCGGTGGCGGCGCCGACATTGCGGTCGAATCGGCCGACATCACGCTAGTCGGCGGCGACATCGCCCGCGTCGCCGCCGGTATCGACCTGTCGCGCCGCAGCATGACGATCATCCGCCAGAACCTGTTCTGGGCCCTCGGCTACAACGTTGTTGCCATCCCGTTCGCCGCCGCCGGCCGCCTCAACCCGATGATCGCCGCCGCAGCGATGGCGATGAGTTCGACCTCGGTAGTCGCCAATTCGCTGCGTTTACAGCGTTGAAAAACCAGCACGCTAGACTGCCTTTTAACCGGCACTGGTCGCCTTAAGGCGTTTGAGCCTCTCCCGGTCGGTTTCATAGCGACGATTGAGGTTTCGGGAATAATCGTCGAATGACGCGGCAATGGCTTCGGCAAACGTCCCTATCCTGCCGCCGGCCACCGCGATCACTGCCTCGGCCTTGGCGCGCTCCGAAAAGGCGTACTTGCTGACCGGGCTCATGACCCCACGCAAATCCGAGCCAATCAAATAGATTGCCGTCGACACCTCGATCAGCGGCTTGGGCTCGCCAGCCACGCCGTAGTCCGGCGCATAGATCGCGCTGAAGCCCCGGCGCCTTTCGCGCATCATGCACTCTGCCGCACAGTTAATCGAACAGGTGCCCTCGACATGCCCGTCGCCATAATGGAGCA
>JAYRUZ010000214.1:0-3542 GCA_041918795.1 Azonexus sp.
TGGCCGCCATCCAGGCGCCGATCATCATGATGAGCCAGAACCGCCAGGAGGCGAAGGATCGCCTGCGCGCCCGCAACGATTACCAGGTCAACCTCAAGGCCGAACTGGAAATCCGCCACCTGCACGAAAAGATGGACCATCTGCTGTCGCACCAGTGGGAACGGATGATCGAAATCCAGGAAGTCCAGCTCGACCTGCTCAACGAACTGCGCCGACCGCGCTAATCACCCCAACCATAGAAAAACATGAATCTCGCTTTATTTGACCTCGACAATACCCTCCTCGCCGGCGACTCCGATTTCGAGTGGGCGCAATTCCTCATTTCGAAGGGCGTCGTCGACCGCGAAATCCAGGAAGCCAAGAACATCGAGTTCTACGAGCACTACAAGGCCGGCACGCTGGACATCTACGAGTTCCTCAACTTCCAGCTCGCCCCGCTCGCCCGCCACAGCCGCGAGGAGCTCGACGCCTGGCACGCCGAATACATGGAGCGCCACATCCGCCCGATCATGGCGGTCAAGGCGCGCACGCTGGTGCTCGAACACCTGGCCGCCGGCGACCTGTGCGCCATCGTCACCGCCACCAACAGCTTCGTGACCAGCCCGATCGCGCGCGAATTCGGCATCCAGCACCTGATCGGCACCATTCCTGCGGTGGACGTGCAAAACGGCCGATTTTCCGGCCAGCCGACCGGCACGCCGTCCTTCCAGGGCGGCAAGATCGTCCGCGTCGAGCACTGGCTGCAGGAACTTGGTCTGTGGTGGGGCAGCTTCGAGAACAGCTATTTCTACAGCGATTCGCACAACGACCTGCCGCTGATGCAGAAGGTCAAGATGCCGATTGCCGTCGACCCCGACGACAAACTGCGTGCCCATGCCAGCGAAATGGGCTGGAAAATCATCACTTTGCGGTAGAATCCGCGTTTTTCTGCTGCGCCACGTGCGCGCCACGATCAGAGTCCAGTGATCCGCAAACTCATCTCCCGCGTTTTCAACGGCAAGAAAGTCGCCGCCAACCGGCACGAACCGGCCGTCATCCCCGTCTCCAACCACGGCATCACGCGCGACCGCATCAGCAGCGGCAGCCGCCGCACCTGCGAGACATTGCAGCAGCACGGCTACAAGGCCTACGTCGTCGGCGGTGCGGTGCGCGACCTGCTGATCGGTGCCGAACCGAAGGATTTCGACGTCGCCACCGACGCCACGCCCGAGCAGGTGCGCCATTGCTTCCGCCGCTCGCGCATCATCGGCCGCCGCTTCCAGATCGTGCATGTGATGATGGGGCAGGAAACCATCGAAGTGACCACCTTCCGCGGTGCACTCGACGCCAACACCAAAAAGGACGAACACGGCCGCGTGCTGCACGACAACGTCTTCGGCTCGCAGGCCGAAGATGCCGCCCGCCGCGACTTCACGGCCAACGCGCTGTATTACGACCCGACCACCGAGGCGGTACTCGACTATCACCACGGCGTCGGCGACCTCAAGGCCAAGACCCTGCGCATGATCGGCGAGCCGCGCGCCCGCTACCGCGAAGACCCGGTGCGCATGCTGCGCGCCGTGCGCCTGGCCGCCAAGCTCGGCCTGCAGATCGACCCGGAAGCGAAAAAGCCGATCCGCGACATGGCCGACCTGCTCGAAAACGTGCCGCCGGCCCGCCTGTTCGACGAAATGCTCAAGCTGCTGACCTCGGGCTTCTCGGTCAAATGCCTGACGCAACTGCGCGACGAAGGCCTGCACCACGGCCTGCTGCCTTTGCTCGACGTCATCCTCGAACAACCGATGGGCGAGAAATTCGTCATGCTGGCGCTGGCCAACACCGACGAGCGCGTGCGCCGCGGCAAGGGCACCTCGCCCAGTTTCCTGTTCGCCACCCTGCTCTGGCACGAAGTGCTGGCGCTGTGGGAAAAGCACAAGGCCGAAGGCCAGCTGAAGATTCCGGCGCTATTCCAGGCGATGGACAGCATCCTCGATGCGCAGGCCGAAAAACTCGCCATCACCCGCCGCATCAGCGGCGACATCAAGGAAATCTGGTCGCTGCAACCGCGCTTCGAACAGCGCGCCGGCAAGCGCCCCTATGCGCTGCTCGAACACCCGCGCTTCCGTGCCGCCTACGATTTCCTGGTGCTGCGCGCCCAGGCCGGCGAGATCGATATGGAAATCGCCGATTGGTGGACGAACTTCCAGAATGCCGAAGGCGACAAGCGCGGCGAAATGCTGCTGCCCGAGCAACCGGGCGACAAGAAAAAACGTCGTCGCCGCAAGAAAAAACCGGCTGCCGCCGGACAAGCCGCCAGCGAATAATCCATGAGCACGGCCTACATCGCCCTGGGCGCCAATCTCGGCGACCCGGTCGCCACCGTGAACGCGGCGTTTGCTGCCGTGGCCGACTTGCCGCAAACCCGGCTTGCCGCCACCTCGGCGCTCTACCGCACGGCGCCGGTCGGCATCACCGAGCAGCCGGAATTCATCAACGCCGCCGCCCGCGTCGACACCGAACTGAGTCCGGAAGCCCTGCTCGACGCCCTGCTCGGCATCGAACAGCAGTTCGGCCGCGTCCGCTCCCTGCGCAACGGCCCACGTACGCTCGACCTCGACGTGCTGCTCTACGACGATCTGGTGCTCGATACGCCGCGCCTGACCCTGCCGCACCCGCGCCTGCACTTGCGCGCCTTCGTGCTCTACCCGCTGGCCGACGTCGTGCCCACGCCCGACTTCCCGCTGCCCGGCCGCGGCACGCTGGCCGCCTGGCTACCGGCGGTGGCCAACCAGGGCATCATCCGGCTATGAACTTCCTGAAGGACATCCCGGTCATCTGGCAGACCATATTGCTGCTGACGGCCTCGAACGTCTTCATGACTTTCGCCTGGTATTCGCACCTCAAGCACCAGAACGACAAGCCCTGGTGGATCGCCGCCCTGCTCTCCTGGGGCATTGCGTTGTTCGAATACCTGCTCCAGGTGCCGGCCAACCGCATCGGCAATACCGAGATGTCGCTGGCCCAATTGAAGATCCTGCAAGAGGTCATCACGCTGACCGTCTTCGTGCCCTTCGTCGTCTTTTACATGAACCAACCACTAAAGCTTGACTACTTGTGGGCGGCTCTGTGTATCCTAGGCGCCGTATATTTCGTATTTCGTACATGAGCCTATCTCAGCAGAGTTTGTGCGTTGCGTTGCCAAAAGGTGTGGATGGATGCCAGGCGCAACGCGCAGCCCATAGTTCACTATGGGCAAGCGCTGCAACGCAGCAGACGCCACACCTTTTGACAACCCGAAGGGCCGGCAAGCTGCTGGCGCCGCGTGGTGTTGCGACTCGCTTGTGTAGATCGCTACACTACGCGAGTCGCGCCTAACTCGGCATCCAGCAGCTTACCGGCGCAACGTACAAACTCTACTGAAATAGGCTCCATGTCTGCTCAAACCATCACTCGTCGCCTGACCCAGGCCGATCTCGCCAAGCTCTACGCTGCCGGCGAGAAGGTCGTCATGTTCACTGCCTACGACGCCAGCTTCGCCCGTCTGCTCGACGGCGCCGGTGTCG
>JAYRUZ010000215.1:0-3531 GCA_041918795.1 Azonexus sp.
GAAGCCACTGGTGCTGCCCATGAACAATGCTTTGCGGTGGCCTGCGAGCTATTAACACCTCCCGTGCGCACAGTCGGGCATGGCTCCAGTCGGCGTATCGCCGAGCAGGTTGCGGCCGAACAGGCTCTGAAAGAACTCAACGCATGAAAAAATTTCGCTCCGGATACATCGCCATCGTTGGTCGTCCGAATGTAGGAAAATCGACGTTGCTCAACCGCTTGATTGGGGAAAAGATCAGTATCGTTTCCCGCAAGGCGCAGACCACCCGGCACCGCATTACCGGCATTCTGACAACTGGCGATGCGCAGTTCGTATTCGTCGACACTCCCGGCTTCCAGACCAAGTTTTCCAACGCGCTGAACCGTGCGATGAACCGGGGGGTAACGCAGACGCTGAATGATGTCGATGTCGTGCTCTTCGTCGTCGAAGCAGGGCGCTACGATGCCAAGGATAAGGCAGTCGTTCGCCTTCTGCCGAAGGATCGCCCCGCCATCCTGGTCGTTAACAAGACGGATCAGTTGAAGGATAAGGCGACTTTGTTGCCTTTCCTGGCCGAGGTTTCGGCCGATCACGATTATGCTGCAGTGGTGCCGATCAGTGCGGCCAAGGGCAAGCAGACGGATGACCTGCTGGCCGAAGCACGCAAGTATTTGCCGAATGAGGAGCTGATGTTCCCGGAGGATGATCTGACCGACAAAAGTGAACGCTTTCTTGCCTCGGAATACATCCGCGAGAAGGTTTTCCGCCTGCTTGGCGATGAGTTGCCCTATGCCACGGCGGTTGAAATCGAGCGTTTCGAGATCGAAGGGGCGTTACGGCGTATCTATGCCGCCATTGTGGTCGATCGTGATAGCCACAAGGCGATCGTCATCGGCAAGGGCGGCGAAACCTTGAAGCGTATTGCCAGCGAGGCACGTCAGGACATGGAGCGTCTCTTCGATGGCAAGGTTTATCTTGAGGTTTGGGTCAAGGTCAAATCCGGCTGGAATGACGACGAACGCCTCCTGAAGAGTCTCGGTTACGAATGAATCAACGCAGCAAGGTCGATGCCCAGCCGGCCTTCGTGCTGCATAGTCTCCCATTCAGGGAGACCAGCCTCATTGTCGAAGTCTTTACCCGTGACTTCGGGCGCATGGCTTTGCTGGCCCGCGGAGCGCGGCGGCCGCGGGCGGCCATTCGCGGATTGTTGATGGCATTCCAGCCGCTGGAAGTTTCCTGGGCGGGCAAGGGTGAAGTGCTGACCCTGATGAAAGCCGAATGGCAGGGTGGGCAGCCGCTGCTGATTGGTGAGGCCCTGTTCTGCGGCTATTACCTGAACGAGTTGCTGATGCACTTGCTGCCGCGCGAGGATGCCCATGAGCATCTGTTTCAGCGCTATGCCGACATGTTGCAGCATCTCGCCGCAGATCCAACCGGCAAGGTACGTGAAGCCGACTTGCGCAGTTTCGAGAAAGCGCTGTTGCAGGAACTCGGCTATGGCCTGACCCTGAGTCATGATAGTCGTGGGCAGGCGATCGACCCGGGTGCCTATTACACGTACCGGATGGAAGAAGGGCCGGCCCGTTTGGCTCATGCTGAAGGTGCGGAGCAGGTGGTGATTGGAAAAACACTGCTTGATATGGCGGCAGAGGATTTTTCCGATCCGCGCTCACGGGTTGAAGCCAAGGCATTGATGCGTTCCCTGATGGCTTATTATCTGGCCGGCAAGGAACTGGAAACACGCAAGATTTTCAAGGAGTTGCAGGAGCTATGATCGAACTCGGCGTCAATATCGACCACGTGGCGACTATCCGCCAGGCGCGGCGCACCTATGAACCCGACCCCGTTTGGGGTGCCGTTGAAGCCCATTTGGGCGGTGCGGATGGGATTACCGTGCATCTGCGCGAAGACCGTCGTCACATCCAGGATGCGGACGTGCAGCGTTTGAAGCAAACGACGCAGATCAAGTTGAATCTCGAAATGGCCGCTACCGACGAGATGGTTGGCATTGCTTGCCGCCTGAAGCCGGAAATGGCCATGCTGGTGCCCGAAGGGCGCCATGAAGTTACGACCGAGGGCGGACTCGACATCGTTGGTCAAGAGGCTCGCCTCAAGGCTGTGATCAGTCGACTGGCTGAGGCCGGCATCACGACCAGTGTCTTCATCGATGCCGAATTGCCGCAAATCGAGGCTGCGGCGCGTATCGGTGCGAAGGTCTGCGAGATTCACACCGGCCCGTATGCCCATGCCTTTTACGATCAGGGGCGCGATGCCGAAGCGCCAGCAGTTGTCGCGGAGCTGGCCAAGATTCGTACGGCCGGCCAGGTCATCCGGCAACTTGGCATGCGTTTCAATGCCGGCCATGCGCTGAATTACTACAACGTGCAGCCCGTTGCGCGACTGGCCGGCATTCGTGAATTGCATATCGGCCATGCCATTGTCAGCCGCGCCGTTTTCGTCGGCCTGCGCGAAGCCGTGCGTGAAATGAAGGCGCTGATGCGCGAGGGCGCGGCGCAGGGCGAATGATCTTCGGCATTGGCACCGACATTGTCGCTGTGGCGCGTTTGCGCGCCATGTGGGAACGCCATGGCGAAAAAGCGCTGGAGCGCCTGCTGGCACCGCAGGAAGTCGAGGATTTCGCCAAGGCTACCGACAAAGGGCGCTTTCTCGCCAAACGTTTTGCCGCCAAGGAGGCTTTTGCCAAGGCTTACGGCACCGGGGTGCGCGATCCCGTGTTGCTGACGTCAATTGCCGTTACCCATGACGAGTTGGGGCGGCCGATGATTGCCTGCTGCGGTGCACTGGCTGAAATGGTCAAAAACCAGGGCTTGCTTGCCCATCTCTCCATCAGCGATGAAGCCGACTACGCCGTCGCTTACGTGATTCTGGAAAAGCCATGAAGCATTTGCCACTCGGTCCGTTGATGATCGACATCGTGGGTACCGAATTGACCGATTTGGACCGCGAGCGCCTGACCCATCCACTGGTTGGCGGCATCATTCTATTCACGCGCAACTACGCCGACCCGGCGCAGCTGGTGCGCCTGACCACTGAAATTCATGCGCTGCGCAGTCCGCAATTGCTGATTGCGGTCGATCACGAAGGGGGCAGGGTGCAGCGCTTCCGTGAGGGTTTCACCCGCCTGCCGGCGATGCGCAGCCTGGGTGTGCTGCATGATGTTGAGCCGCAGGCAGCGCTCGATGCGGCCGCTGATGTCGGCTTCGTATTGGCTGCCGAGTTGCGGATGCGTGGCGTCGATTACTCCTTCACGCCGGTGCTCGACCTCGACTACGGTCCATCGCGCGTCATCGGCGACCGTGCCTTCCATCGTCAGCCGGAAGTCGTTGCCCGATTGGCCGAGGCGCTCAGTCTCGGTTTGCGCGAGGGCGGCATGGGTAATTGCGGCAAACATTATCCGGGGCACGGCTATGTCGTGCCGGACTCGCATGTCGAGTTGCCGGTCGATGATCGCCCGCTCGACGCCATTCAGGAAGACATGTTGCCTTATCGCCAGACTAGGCTGGATGGGGTGATGGCCGCCCATGTCATTTA
>JAYRUZ010000216.1:0-3512 GCA_041918795.1 Azonexus sp.
TTCGTCGGGCGTCCGTCGCCGATCTATCATGCCAAGCGCCTTTCCGAAAAACTCGGCGGTGCGCAGATTTATCTGAAGCGTGAAGACCTGAACCATACCGGCGCGCACAAGGTGAACAACTGCATCGGCCAAGCCATGCTGGCCAAGCGCATGGGCAAGCCGCGCGTTATCGCCGAAACCGGCGCCGGCCAGCACGGCGTGGCCACGGCAACGGTCGCGGCACGTTATGGCATGGAATGCGTGGTTTACATGGGGGCCGAGGACGTCAAGCGTCAGGCCGCCAACGTTTATCGCATGAAGCTGCTGGGTGCAACCGTCGTGCCGGTCGAGTCCGGCTCGAAAACGCTCAAGGATGCGCTCAACGAAGCGATGCGTGACTGGGTGACCAATATCCACGACACCTTCTACATCATCGGTACGGTGGCCGGGCCGCATCCCTATCCGATGCTGGTCCGCGATTTCCAGAAGGTAATCGGCGAGGAATGTCTGGTGCAGATGCCGGAGATGACTGGTCACCAGCCGGATGCCATCATTGCGGCGGTCGGTGGTGGTTCCAATGCCATGGGTATCTTCTATCCGTATATTGGTGAAGAAAGTGTTCGCCTGATCGGCGTCGAGGCGGCTGGCGAAGGTGTCGAAACCGGCAAGCACGCGGCCTCGCTAACGGCTGGGGTACCCGGTGTGTTGCACGGCAATCGCACCTATCTGTTACAGGACGAGGACGGCCAGATCATCGAGACGCATTCGGTATCCGCCGGTCTCGATTATCCGGGCGTCGGCCCGGAGCACGCCTGGTTGAAGGACCTGGGGCGCGCCGAGTACGTTCCCATTCGCGACGACGAGGCGCTCCAGGCCTTCCACGATCTGTGCCGTCTCGAGGGCATCATTCCGGCGCTGGAGTCGAGCCACGCCTTGGCTTATGCCATGAAGCTGGCGCCGACGCTGGCCAAGGACAAGATTCTGCTGGTCAACCTCTCCGGCCGGGGTGACAAGGATATGCATACCGTAGCCGAGAAGTCGGGGATCCAGTTCTAATGTCGCGCATTCAATCCACTTTCGCTCGCCTGCAAGGCGAAGGCCGCAAGGCCCTGATCCCGTTCATCACTGCCGGCGACCCCGATGCTGCACTGACCGTCCCCTTGATGCATGCGCTGGTCGAGGCCGGGGCTGATGTCATCGAGCTCGGTGTGCCGTTTTCCGATCCGATGGCTGACGGCCCAACCATCCAGCGCGCTTCCGAGCGCGCCTTGGCCCGCGGCATGAGTCTACGCAAGGTGCTGCAGTTGGTTGCCGACTTTCGGCAGCAGGATGCCGCAACGCCGGTCGTTCTGATGGGCTACGCCAACCCGATCGAGGCAATGGGGCTGGAAAAATTTGCCCAGGCTGCCGCTCAGGCGGGCGTAGATGGCGTACTGGTGGTCGATTATCCGCCCGAGGAGGCTGCCAGCTTTGGCGCGGCGATGAAGGCCAACGGAATGGATCCGATTTTTCTGCTGGCGCCGACGTCCACCGCAGCACGCATCGCGCAGGCTGCGGAAATCGCCAGTGGTTATGTCTATTACGTCTCGCTGGCCGGTGTGACCGGTTCAGCGGCATTGAATGTGGAAGCGGTGGCCGAGCGCCTGCCGGCGATCCGCGAAAAGACCGGCCTGCCGGTCGGTGTCGGCTTCGGCATTCGCGATGCGGCAACGGCTGCACGCATTGCCGCTTTCGCTGATGCCGTCGTGGTCGGCAGCCGGATTATCGAAGAAATTGAAAAATCGTCCGCGGACTCGGTCTGTGCCAACGTACGTGCGTTGGTCGCCGAAATTCGCCGCGGCGTGGATGAGGTGAAACAATGAGTTGGCTGACCAAGCTTCTGCCCCCGAAGATCAAGCGCGAACAGGGCGCGCAGCGCCGTTCTTCTCTGCCGGAAGGCTTGTGGAGCAAGTGCCCTTCCTGCGAGGCGGTGCTCTACGCGACCGATCTGGAAAAGAACCTGAACGTATGTCCGAAATGCGGTCACCACAACCGCCTGAATTCGCGTCAACGCCTCGATCTGCTGCTCGATCCGGAAGGGCGTTTCGAGATCGGCACCGAGGTGGTGCCGGTTGATAGTCTCAAGTTCAAGGATTCCAAAAAGTATCCCGACCGCCTGATGGAGGCCAACCGGCTGACCGGCGAAACCGACTCCCTCGTTGTCTTGCAGGGCGCCATCAAGACCATGCCGGTCGTCGCTGCCGCTTTCGAGTTCGATTTCATGGGCGGTTCAATGGGTTCGGTACTCGGCGAGCGTTTCGTCCGTGGCGTCCAGATTGCGGTCGAACACAAGATGCCCTTCATCTGCATCACTGCTTCCGGCGGTGCTCGCATGCAGGAAGGCCTGTTCTCGCTGATGCAGATGGCGAAAACGACGGCGGCGCTGACCAAGCTCTCCGAGGTTGGCATGCCCTTCATTTCCATCCTGACCGATCCGACCATGGGCGGCGTCTCGGCATCTTTCGCCTTCGTCGGCGACGTGGTCATTGCCGAGCCGAACGCCTTGATCGGTTTTGCCGGGCCGCGCGTTATCGAACAGACGGTGCGCGAGAAATTGCCGGAAGGCTTCCAGCGTTCCGAGTTCCTGCTCGAAAAGGGTGCCATCGACATGATCGTCGATCGCCGCGAACTGCGTGATCAGGTGGCGCGTACGTTGGCCTTGTTGCAGAAACTGCCGGCAGCCGCTTGAAGACACTGGACGATTGGCTGGCCCACCTCGAAGGGCTTCACCCCAAGGGGCAGGCCGGCATCGAACTGGGGCTGGATCGCATCCTGCGGGTCAAGGCGGCCTTGGGCCAGAGCGAATTCTGTCCGGTCATCACCGTCGGTGGGACCAACGGCAAGGGCTCGACCTGCGCCTACCTGGAAAACATCATCGACCGGGCCGGTTATCGGGTCGGTTGCTACGCCTCGCCGCACCTGCTGGCCTACAACGAGCGGGTTCACCTGAACGGCCAGCCGGTATCCGATGCGGTCTTGTGCGCCGCCTTCGCCCGCGTCGAAGCAGCGCGGCAGGCGGCGGGCGACGTGGCGCTGACCTATTTCGAATTCGGTACGCTGGCGGCTTGGGAGGTTTTTGCCGAGGCCAAGGTCGAAGCAGTGGTGCTGGAGGTGGGTTTGGGGGGGCGCCTTGATGCGGTCAATGCCTACGAACCCGATGTGTCCATCGTCACCACGGTCGACCTGGATCACGTCGATTGGCTGGGGCCGGATCGTGACAGCATCGGTTTCGAGAAAGCCGGAATTTTCCGTGCGGGAAAACCGGCCTTGTGTGCCGACCCCAATCCGCCACAACGTTTATTGGCTCATGCCGAGCAGATCGGTGCTGACCTGCGCTTGATCGGTCGCGACTTCGGTTTCGAGCGGGACCAGGAAAACCGCCTGCAATGGCGCTGGTGGTGCCGTTCGCGTGGTGGCCTGATCAAGCGCTCGCTGGCCTATCCCGGCCTGCGCGGTCCGACGCAGTTGTTCAATGCCGCGGTCGCATTGGCGGC
>JAYRUZ010000217.1:0-3485 GCA_041918795.1 Azonexus sp.
CTGTCGATTCGCGCCGACGAGATCAATGCCGTGCTCGAAGCGCTCAATTTCATCCAGTTGCTGCGCTTGCAGCATCAGTATCTGGAGGGCGAGCCGGGCGTGCAGGGCGACAACCTGATCGATCCGGACAAACTGAACGAACTCGACCGGCGCATCCTGAAGGAATCCTTCCGTCAGGCGCGTAAGATCCAGACGCGTCTGAAACTGGACTATCAGGTGAACTGACATGCTCAACCTGAAGAAAATCCTGTTTGGCGGCGCAGCCGGCGAGGTGCCGGAGGAGTTACGCAGTGCGCTGGCGCAATGGCAGGCCTTGCCGGCACCGCGCCTGGACGATCTGCACTACCACGTGCGTTACGTCGTGGTCGATATCGCGACCGCGGCACAGTCGGGAAGCGACCGCCTGACGGCGTTGGCCGCCAGCAGCGTCCAGCGTTCGACCATCGTGCCGGGGGATGCCTTCTATGCCGACCTGACGGATAGCGAAACCGACGCTGCTGCGGTGGACAGGCGTTTATTGGCATTTTTGCAGTACGCCGCCAAGGGGCCGCTGGTGACCTATCACGTCCCCTATATCGGCAGCTTCCTGAAGCAGATCTATCGCGAGCGCTTCGGCATCGAGTTCGAGGCGCAATGGGTCGATCTGGCCTGGCTGCTGCCGGCGATGTTCGAGGAAAAATGCCATACGGTGATGCCGCTCGATCACTGGATCGAACTGTTCGGGCTGAATGCCGGGCAGGGCAGGCGTGACGCCATGGACAACAACCTGTTGCTCGCCCGCATTTTCCAGATGCTGCTGGTGCGCGTCGTCGGCAAGCAGATCGATACCGCCGAGCGGCTGGTCCACGAGTCGCGGGCCAGCCGCTTCCTGCGTCGCACGCACTGATCGCCCGCATGCTCCAGCGCTTGACCCGGCTGCAACGCTACTACCTGTATTACACGGGCTGTTTCTTCCTGTTCATCGCCAGCCTGGCCATCCTGGAGCGGCATGGCATGCCGCCGCGCTGGATCGGCTACGCCTTCCTGTTCTTCACCATTTCGATGTACGCGGTGATCGGCATCGTCAGCCGGACTTCCGACGTGTCGGAATACTACGTCGCCGGGCGGCGGGTGCCGGCTTTCTTCAACGGTATGGCGACCGGCGCCGACTGGATGAGCGCCGCCTCCTTCATGGGCCTGGCGGGAACGCTCTACCTGTCGGGCTTTCAGGGGCTGGCCTACGTGATCGGCTGGACCGGCGGCTTCGTGCTGGTGGCCTTGTTGCTGGCGCCTTATCTGCGCCGCTTCGGCCAATACACGATCCCGGATTTTCTCGGCGCCCGTTACGGTGGCACGCCGATCCGCCTCGTTGCCGTCGGCGCCGCCATCCTGGCTTCCTTCGTCTATGTCGTGGCGCAGATCTATGGCGTCGGCGTCATCACCAGCCGTTTCGTCAGTCTGCAGTTCGAGATTGGCGTTTTCGTCGGCCTGGCCGGCATTCTGGTCTGTTCCTTCCTCGGCGGCATGCGGGCGGTGACGTGGACGCAGGTCGCCCAGTACCTGATCCTGATCGTCGCCTACATCACGCCGGTCGCCATCCTGTCCTACAACGTCACCGGCAACCCGGTGCCGCAACTGGTCTACGGCGAAGTCCTGCAGCAGGTCACGACGCTGGAAAACCGTGTCTTCAACAACCGGGCCGAACTCGACGTGCGCCAGTTGTACGCCGAGCGGGCCGACCAGTATGCGCAGAAGATCATCCAGTTGCCGCAGTCGCTGACGCTGGAGCGCGAACACCTCGATAGCCAGATCAACCAGTTGAAGGCAGGCGACGCCCAGATGCGCGATATCGTCGCCCTCGAACGACAGCGCCGCGAACTGCCGCACGATCCGGAGCAGGCCAAGGTCCGCTGGGAAAATGCCATGTATACCGCGGTCGAGCGCAGCCGGCCCCCCATTCATCACGCCGAAGCCTTTCCCGGCGAGGACGGGCCGCAGCAGTGGATACAGCGGATCAACTTCCTGGCGCTGGTGTTTTGCCTGACCATCGGAACGGCGGCGCTTCCCCATGTGCTGATCCGCTACTACACCACCCCAACGGTGCGGGAGGCGCGCGAATCGGTATTCTGGTCGCTGCTCTTCATCCTGCTGCTCTACATTACGGCGCCGGCTTATGCCGTATTCGCCAAGTTCGAAGTACTGTCCCATCTGGCCGAGATTCCCATCGCCAAGCTGCCGGGCTGGGTGGCTGCCTGGGCCAAGGTCGGGCTGGTCGGCATCGAGGACATCAACGCCGACGGCATCCTGCAATTGGCCGAGCTGTCGCTCAATCCTGACGTGATCGTGCTGGCAACGCCGGAGATTGCCGGGATGCCCTATGTCGTCTCCGGGCTGGTTGCTGCCGGCGGCCTGGCGGCAGCCTTGTCCACGGCCGATGGTCTGCTCCTGACCATCACCAGCGCGCTGTCGCACGATGTCTATTACCGGATCATCCGCCCCGATGCGTCGACCCAGTTCCGCCTGGTGATTTCCAAATCCATGCTATTGGTGGTGGCCATCCTGGCAGCGACGGTGGCCGCGCAGAAACCGGGCACGATCCTGTCCATGGTTGCCTGGGCCTTTTCGATTGCCGGTTCGGCCTTCTTTCCGGCCCTGGTGCTCGGTATTTTCTGGGAGAGGGCGACGCGCAGCGGGGCGTTGGCCGGCATGCTGCTCGGTTTGCTGACTACCCTGTATTACCTGCTGCGGGTCGAATTCGACAGCATTCCATGGCTCGGCATCAGTGGCTTGCGCATGGAGCCGTGGTTCCATATCCAGTCGACGGCGGCCGGTGTGTTCGGCGTCGCGGTCGGCTTTGCCACGATTATCGTGGTCAGCCTGCTGACCAAGCCGGAACCTCAAGCCGCGCGTTTTCTCGACATCGTGCGCCATCGTGAGGAGAACACCCGTGGCTCGTCCTGACGACTACTGGCGACGCACACGGCGCCTGACCCTCGGCCTGCTGGCCTTGTGGCTGTGCGTTACCTTCGGGGTGAACTGGTTTGCCCGGGAGTTGAATGCCTACATTTTCGTTGGCTTCCCGCTGGGTTTCTATATGGCGGCCCAGGGCGTTCTGGTGATCTATCTTTTGATCATCTGGTACTACAACCGCCAGATGAAGAAGCTGGATGCCGAATACGGCATCGAGGACGAGTAAGGCTCGGAATGAGTTTTCTCATCGGCGCTGTTCGCGCCATCGTCGAAATGCTCGGTCTTTGCCTGATCGCTCAGGCGGCGCTTTACGTGTTGGCCGGCAAGGGGCGGCAGGGCAATCCGGTCTACCGACTGTTCCAGTTGATTACCCGCGCACCACGCAGCCAGGTGGCCCGTTGTTTACCTCGGAGTGAGAGTCGTCCCGCTCTGGTCGGGGTGCTGACTTTCGTCATTCTGCTGATACTCTGGGTTTTACTCGCCTGGGTACGAAGATTCATTTGACTCGAAGCGATGGCCTGCTATAATGCGCGGCT
>JAYRUZ010000218.1:0-3464 GCA_041918795.1 Azonexus sp.
GCCTTCATCGAGCAGGTGTTGGTCGGGGCCTTGAAGGTCAGGCATGTCATCGTCGGTGACGATTTCCGCTTCGGCCGGGGGCGGGCGGGCGATTTCGCCATGCTGCAGGCTGCGGGTGAGCGTTTGGGCTTTACGGTCGATAGCATGGGCAGCATCGTCGCCGAAGGCGAGCGCGTTTCCAGCTCCGGCGTACGCAAGGCACTGGCCGAAGGCAATATGGAACACGCGGCACGCCTGCTCGGCCGGCCCTACGTGATCGACGGCCAGGTCGTGCATGGCCAGAAGCTCGGCCGCCAGATCGGCTTTGCCACGGCCAATCTGCGCATCAAGCACAACCCCTTGCCGATGACCGGCGTCTTCGCGGTCGAGGTCGGTGGCCTGGGCGACCGGCCACTGCCGGGAGTGGCCAATCTCGGTGTCCGGCCGACGGTGGGTGGCACCCGTCCCTTGCTGGAAGTGCATCTGTTCGATTTCGATCGCGACATCTACGGCGCACACATTTCGGTGCGCTTCGTCCATAAGCTGCGCGATGAACAACGTTTTCCCAATTTCGATGCCCTCAAGGTGCAGATCGCGGCAGATGCCGCGGCGGCCCGGGCCTTTTTCAAGCGGTGAGCAATCCAAATGGCTGACTACAAAGAGACGCTGAACCTTCCCGATACGCCTTTCCCGATGCGCGGCGATTTGCCCAAGCGCGAGCCGCAATGGGTGAACCAGTGGCAACAGAAGAAGCTGTACCAGCGCATTCGCGAAATCAGCGCCGGCCGCCCGCGCTTCGTGCTGCACGATGGCCCGCCGTATGCCAACGGCGACATTCATATCGGCCATGCGGTGAACAAGGTGTTGAAGGACATCATCGTCCGTTCGAAGACGCTGGCCGGTTTCGACGCGCCCTACGTGCCGGGCTGGGATTGCCACGGTCTGCCGATCGAACACCAGATCGAGAAGCTGCACGGCAAGAATATTCCGGCCGACAAGGTGCGCGAGCTGTGCCGCGCCTATGCCGCCGAACAGGTCGAGCGCCAGAAGAAGGATTTCATCCGTCTCGGCGTGCTGGGCGAGTGGGATAACCCTTACCTGACCATGGCCTTCAAGGCCGAGGCCGAGGAAATCCGCGCGCTCGGCAAGATTCTCGAGCAGGGCTACCTGTACCAGGGCCTGAAGCCGGTGAACTGGTGTCTGGATTGCGGCTCGGCGCTGGCCGAGGCCGAGGTCGAGTACGAGGACAAGACCTCGCCGGCCATCGACGTCGCTTTCCGTGTCCATGACAACCATGCCGACAAGTTGGCCGCCGCCTTTGGCCTGACCCATCTGCGTGGCCCGGCCTTTGCCGTGATCTGGACGACGACGCCGTGGACGCTACCGGCCAACGAAGCGGTCAGCGTGCATCCCGAGCTGACCTACGACCTGATCGAAACCGGGAAGGGCGCACTGATCCTCGTCCGCGAGCTGGCCGAGGCTGCCCTGAAGCGCTATGGCCTGGAAGGTACGGTCGTTGGCTCCTGCCAAGGCGCGGCGCTCGATCAGGTACTGCTCAAGCACCCGTTCCAGAACCGCGATGTGGCCATTATCTGCGGCACGCACGTGACGACCGAGGCCGGTACCGGCCTGGTCCATACCGCGCCGGCGCATGGCGTGGATGATTACAACATCGGTCGCAAATACGGCCTGCCGGTGAATAACCCGGTCGGCAACGATGGCAAGTTCATCTCCACCGTGCCGGCGCTGTCGGTCGGCGAACTGGCCGGCAAGTCGGTGTGGGAAGCGAACCCGCTGGTGCTTGCCGAGTTGGACGCCTGCGGTGCACTGCTCAAACAAGAGAAAATCCAGCACAGCTATCCGCATTGCTGGCGCCACAAGACGCCGATCATCTTCCGCGCCACGACGCAGTGGTTCATCGGCATGGAAAACCGCAAGGCCGAGAGCGAGCCGACGCTGCGCTGGATTGCCGAGCGGGCCGTCGACGAGACGCAATTCTTCCCGGCCTGGGGCCGCGCTCGCCTGGAAGCGATGATGAAGACCCGCCCGGACTGGTGCGTGTCGCGTCAGCGCAACTGGGGCGTGCCGATCCCGTTCTTCCTGCACAAGGAAACCGGCCAGCCGCATCCGCGCACCGCCGAGCTGATCGAGCAGGTGGCGCAGCGCGTCGAGCAGGCCGGCATCGAAGCCTGGTTCAGCCTGGACGCCGCCGAATTGCTGGGCGCCGAGGCTGAGCAGTACGTCAAGATGAAGGACACGCTGGATGTCTGGTTCGACTCCGGCACGACGCACTGGCACGTGCTGCGCGGCTCGCATGCCGCCGTGTCGACGCACCCGGCCGATCTCTACCTCGAAGGTTCCGACCAGCATCGCGGCTGGTTCCAGTCTTCGCTGCTCTCCGGCTGCGCCATCGATGGCCGCGCCCCGTACAAGGCGCTGCTGACGCACGGCTTTGTCGTCGACGGCAAGGGCCACAAGATGTCCAAGTCCAAGGGCAACGTCATCGCGCCGCAACAGGTGTCCGACAAGATGGGCGCCGACATCCTGCGCCTGTGGGTCGCTTCCACCGACTACTCCGGTGAACTGACCATTTCGGACGAAATCCTCAAGCGTGTGGTCGAGGGCTATCGCCGCATCCGCAACACCCTGCGCTTCCTGCTCGCCAACGTGTCCGATTTCGATGCGCAAGCCGACATGCTGCCGGTCGGCGAGTGGCTGGAAATCGACCGCTACGCGCTGGCCCTGACCCGCGAGTTGCAAGCCGGTTGCCAGGCCGATTTCGACAAGTACGAATTCCACCGCGTCGTCCAGGCCCTGCAGACCTTCTGCTCGGAAGACCTCGGTGGTTTCTACCTCGATATCCTGAAGGACCGCCTGTACACCACTGCACCGAAGTCGAAGGCACGCCGTTCGGCGCAATCGGCGCTGTGGCACATTACGCAGGCTTTCGTTCGTCTGCTGGCCCCGATCACCTCCTTTACTGCGGAAGAAGTCTGGACCGTTCTGACCGGCAAGGAAGACGATTCGATCATGTTCCAACTGTGGCACGAACTGCCGCAGCAGGACGGCGAGGGCGAACTGCTGGCCAAGTGGGCGATCATCCGCGAAGTGCGTAACGATGTGACCAAGGCGCTCGAGGCGCAACGCGAAGCCGGCAAGATCGGCGCAGCGCTGCAAGCGGCGGTCGAGATTCGTTGCGCGGGCGACAAGTTCGAGGCGCTGACCGCGCTCGGCGACGATCTGAAATTCATCTTCATCTGCTCGTCCACCGCAGTCGTCAAGGACGAAGCCGAGGCCGTCACCGCCATGCCGCTGGAGCACGCCAAGTGCGAGCGCTGCTGGCACGTGCGTGAGGATATTGGCGCCAACGTCGAGCATCCGGGCCTGTGCGGCCGTTGCGTCAGCAATCTGCACGGCGAAGGCGAGGCGCGCGCCTGTGCCTAAGGCAGCGCATTGGTATGGACTGGCCGGGCTGGTCGTCGTAC